>JAIPIM010000008.1 GCA_021734725.1 Minisyncoccota bacterium
CGTGACGACTTTCGTACCCAAATTTATGACATCAAAAATCTAAAAACGACTTTCGTGAAATCCTATAATTCACCGACAACAACACTTTTTCGCCCATTTTCTCACGGCTTCAGGGTTCCGCCTTCCAGCTCCGCACTTCATCGTACATGGCCACGAGGTTTTCCGGCGGCGTATCGGGTTGCAGGGTATGTGACGGCGCCAGGATGTACCCCTCCGGCCCCAGTGTCTCGATGCGGCTGCGCACCTCGGCGCGAACGTCTTCCGGCGTCCCGGTCACCAGGGTCTGCTGAATGTCGATCCCGCCATGAAAGCACAGGTCTTTCCCATAGGCTTTTTTGATGCGGGCCGGGTCCATTCCCGCGGCGGAAGTCTGGATGGGGTTCAACACATTCACCCCGGCTTCGATGAGTTGCGGAATCATGTCAAAGATGGCGCCGCAACAATGGTGGTATCCCATGGCGCCATGTTTCTTCCCAAGATCGTAGTGGCGCTTCAGGCTCGGCATAAAGAATTGCCCGATCATATCATTGCTGATCAGAAGTCCGTTCTGTGTTCCGTAATCATCGCCACTGCCAATCAGATCGACGGCGCCAGGATACTTTCGAAAAATGATGTCAAGGCATCCCAGGGTGAATGCCTCGACGTTAGCCACAACGGCCTCGATCAAACCGGGATTCAGCGCCAGGTCGAGCATCATTTTCTCGAGTCCAACCATGGCCCAGGGGACCCCGAATGGACCGATAAATCCCATTTCGAGCACGACCTTATCGGCCTTCCAGGTGCCCAAGTCAAAGCCGGCGGGAACCTCCGGGAAAACCACTTCATCGGGCGTCGGCCAGTCATACGCTTCCACGTCGGCAATGGTTTCGGCGTTCGCCAACGGATGGTGGGTAACTTCCGAATACACCGCACTTCCAGCCTGTATGCGTTCGCGGCGACACCCCCAGATGTCAACCGACACCCCTGGCTCGTCGGTTCGATTACGAGCCGTACGTTCGGGCAGCGACGGCCCCGCACCCAGCCCTGACCACAGCGAGGTAAAGTTGTTGCACCCAAAGTGCTCGGCAACAGATTTGTCGGCACCCAACCCCAGGTACTGGCGGAACCGTGCGTCGGATTCGGCACGCGCCTCGTAGGTGTACGGGATACGGTCTTTCGGGGGTTCACGCCGGATGGCGCGCATTAACGTTTCACGATTGTTCATGACATAACTTCCTTGTTTGATCTATCCATCAATCTCATCTCAAAGACTGAGCCCACTCCAAAAACGCAAGCTGGCCGTAATCAAAGGTTTCAGGTTTCAGGTTTCAGGTTTCGGGAATAACCTCTTAACTGCCTACGGGGCTTTCACTTGTAGCTTCTGATGCCTGAACACTGAACACTGAAACCTGCGACGCCTGGAGGCGTATTATGCGTTGTTCCCGCCAAAACCGCACTTTTTGGAGTGGACTCAAGACTTAAAGCACTATAGCACTGCTCGGCCGCCAGACTGAGTATCGCGACATAACGTGACAGTACACGGCAAACAATCAAATTGAGTGCCGTATTGCCACCGTCCCGATGTCGTTGCATGTGAACTCTGGTTTTTCGGCGGAGACTCGCCCTTCCGGGGTTGGTTTTTCACATCCCGGGTATCATATTTATATCTTATTTACGCGATGTTCGCAGACTCCTGCAAACGAGCTTTTGCGCGAGTGGTTGGTGGTTCGTGGTTCTCAGTTCAAAAACCACGCACCAAGAACCAAGAACCAAGAATTGCGGAACACGACATTTCGCCATTCTCTAAGCAATGACGTAAAGGAGGAAGCAATGTACCTGACATTTGGCGAGATTATGATGCGGATTGCACCCGACGGATTTTTACGCTTTCAGCAGGCCATGCCCGGAAAAGTGAACGTGAAATTCGCCGGTGGTGAAGCGAATGTTGCGGCATCGCTTGCCATGTTTGGAAACCAGACCCGCTATCTAACCGCAATTCCGGACACCCCAATCACCCAGAGTATGCTGACTGTGCTTCGCGGTCTTCAAATCGATACCAAACACATACTCATGCGCAAGGAAGGACGCTTCGGTGTGTATTTCCTTGAAACCGGGGCCAATCAGCGCAGTTCCAATGTCGTTTATGACCGCGAGGGAACCGCCATCTCCCAGGCGGCCCCGTCGGAATACGACTTCGATGCCGCCCTGGAGGACGTGCACTGGGTACACACCACGGGCATCACACCGGCACTGAGCCGAAACGCATTCGAGTCGGCTCTTGAGCTGGTACGACGAGCCAAGGAAAAAGGGGCAACCGTATCCTGCGACCTGAACTTTCGCAAAAAACTGTGGCGCTGGCAGCCGGATCGCAAACAGAAGGCACTGGCAAAAGAATGTATGAGTCAGATCCTGGCCTACGTCGACGTGGTCATCGGTAACGAAGAAGACGCCGCGGACGTCCTTGGCATTCACGCGGAAGGCACGTCGGTGGAGGCAGGGCAGATCAACGCGGCGGCCTATGAAAAGGTGGCGCGAACGATCGTCAGGGATTTCCCGAATGTCAGTCGAGTGGCAATCACCCTGCGTGAAAGTATTTCGGCTACACACAACAACTGGGGCGGCATGTTGTTCGATAGCGAAACCGACAAAGCCTATCTGGCGCCACTGGACGATGATGGAAACTACCGCTCCTACGAAATCCGAAGCATCGTCGACCGGGTCGGCGGCGGTGACTCCTTCGGCGCGGGGCTGATTCATGCGCTTAACAGCGAGGACTTCGCAGATCCTGAGCTGGCCATCCGCTTTGCGGTTGCCGCAAGTTGTCTGAAACATTCGATCAAAGGCGATTTCAACTACGTGACACTGGACGAGGTGAAGGCACTCGCCGGTGGTCAGGCTTCGGGCCGGGTAAGGAGGTAGCCATGAACCAACACGCATTAGCGGACGTGCAACAGGATCTGGAAAGGGCCCCCGTAATCGCTATCCTGCGGGGCGTGACCCCCGACTCTATACTGCCGGTCTGCGAAGCGCTGGCCGAGGCGGGTGTTCAATTCATTGAAGTCACCATGAACTCGCCCGAACCATTGGACAGCATCCGCAAAGCAGCCGATTCCTTCGCCGACCGCGGTATCCATGTCGGAGCGGGCACTGTCCTTAAACCGACGGAAGTCGACGCCGTCGCCGAGGCCGGAGGAACGTATATCATCTCCCCGAATACAAATCCTGAAGTCATCCGCCGGACGAAGGCACTCGGCCTTGTTTCCATCCCCGGCTTTCTAACGCCCAGCGAAGCGTTTGAGGCAGTCGAAGCAGGTGCCGACTTGCTGAAGTGCTTCCCGGCCGGCCAGCTCGGTCCCTCGTACATGAAGGACTTGAGAGCCGTCCTGCCCACGCCCGTCATCGCCGTGGGAGGAGTGAACCTGGATAACGTCCAAGACTATTTACAGGCAGGCGCCGCGGGCGTTGGAGTGGGCTCGGCACTGTACAAGCCAACCTACTCCACAAATAAAATTCGAGAAGATGCCGCCACTTTTTTGGCTCGCGCTACACAATGAACGCCGGCCCTGTAACGCGGTCCTCCGGGCCGCAAACCCGGCGCATGTGCGGGGCTGGAGACCCGCTTTACATGTGCGCCGGAGCAGTAACGCGGTCCTCCGGGCCGCAAACCCGGCGCATGTGCGGGGCTGGAGACCCGCTTTACATGTGCGCCGGAGCAGTAACGCGGTCCTCCGGGCCGCAAGCCGGCGCACCGGCAGGTCTGGCGACCCGCCCTACTTTTGGCAAAAGGAAACTTCAGCATGACCAGCATTTCGAAAACCGTTGACACAAAAACTTACCTCAATCCACCGGCCGTGATCCCCAACCCCGGTTCGGAATACGGCGCGGAGACGCGTGCGTTCCAAGGTATCTCCAGCCTGGCCTGCGGAAAGCAAGAACGCTTGTGGGCGGTGTGGTACGGCGGCATCACGCCGGGAGAAGATCACAACAACTACGTCATCCTGGCACTCAGCACAGACAACGGGCATACATGGTCCGACGAGAAACTGGTCATTGACCCCGATGGCGAGGGACCCGTGCGCGCCTTCGATCCAGAGGTCTGGATGGCGCCGGACGGCAAACTCTGGGTCTTCTGGGCACAGCATGACAGCCGCGACAGGTTCGGCACTCTTTCCGGTGTCTGGGCAGTAACGGCCAGCGAAGATGACGGGGCCGATGCGCAATGGTCCGAACCGCGGCGCCTGTGCGACGGCGTGATGATGTGCAAGCCAATTGTCCTGTCAACCGGAGAATGGGCATTGCCGGTCTCTTTCTGGCACCGGCGCGAGGCAGGCAGTGCAGGCATGGTGGTATCGGATGACGGTGGTACAATCTGGACGGAACGCGGCGCATGCGATGTGCCACCAAACGTCCGCGATCATGACGAACACATGATCGTGGAACGGCGTGACGGAACCCTGTGGACGCTGGTGCGTACAAGGTACGGTATCGGTGAAAGTACCTCATCGGACGGAGGAACAACATGGACCCCCTTGACGCCATCTAAGATCCCTCACGCATGCAGCCGATTCTTCGTGCGTCGACTGGCTTCCGGTCGACTGCTGCTGGTACGGCACGATCCCGCCGACGGTAATTTCGCGAACGAAACATCCCGCGGCACACGGTCGCATCTCGCCGCCTTTCTCTCTGACGACGACGGCCATACCTGGCCATACCGACTGCTGCTGGACGAGCGCGCGGGGGTATCCTACCCCGACGGCGATGAAGCAGCGGACGGAACCATCTACATCACCTACGATTACAATCGCTACCACGAAAAAGAAATCCTGATGGCCGCCTTCGGCGAACAAGACGTAGAGAGAGGTTCGACGGATGCCGAGTCCGTGCGCTTAAGAGTCTTGATCAATCAAGCGAGTGGAGAGACGACTGAAGGATGAAGGATGAAGGATGAAGGATGAAGGATGAAGGATGAAAGATGAAAGTCGCGGACACCATGACAGACCACTGAAAATCCGGAATTGACCGACGATACCAAACAGCCACTCCACGCCAACTCCCAAAGGCCCTGAAACCATGGATGCAACGGACATTCGCCACCATCTGACCGGACCGGTGATGTCACTGCGTACCCCCCTTGACAAGAACGGCGACATCGACCACAACGGCGTACGTAACATTATCGATGCCGGCATCGCCGGCGGATCGAAGACCGTGATGCTGACGGTCGGCGACAGCCACTACGATATCCTCAGTGACGACGAGATCGTGGAAATGACACGGGTAACAGTAGATCACACCGCGCAACGGGCAATGGTTATTGCCGCCGACCGATACCACGGAACGTCACGTGCGGTTGAATTCGCGACCTTTGCGAAAAGCACCGGCGCGGATATGGTCATGTGCCTGCCGCCCGACTGGGCACAGTCCACAACGCCACGTACATTGGCCGAACATTACGCCACTGTGGCAAGTGTCTTGCCGGTCATGATCGTCACCAATCGATTCATCCCCCGGGGCGAAGAGTTTGGCTTGGAAACACTGCAGCGCGCACTCGATGCTTCGACGAATGTCGTGGCCATTAAAGACGACATGTGCGGTGTGTTCGCCCAGAAGATGGCCGCTGCACTGAACGAACGCTGCGCCATTATCTCGGGCGGCCAAAAACGGAACCACTTGAGCATGTATCCGTACGGCGGCGATGGTTACCTGTCCACCTTCGTTCAATGCAAAACCGATGTCGCAAAACGGTACTGGCATGCCATCCAGAAGGATGATGTCCGCGACGCGGCACGGATTATTGCGCAGCAGGACGGTCCATTCTTCGATTACGTAAAAAAACAGACCGGCAATTTCGATGCATGCATCCACGGCATGCTTGAACTGAACGGCCTGGCGCAACGCCATCGGCGCAAACCCTATTATACCATCGGTGACGCCGAGCTTGAACAACTGGCGGACCGCCTGAAAACCCTCGGTCTCCTGCAATAGCAAGACCAGTCGAAACTCAGAGTGTGTGGGGAAGCGGAGGTGTACGGCGTGACTTAACCCACCCACACATACTCACACACCCATACACCCAGACCGCCATATTTTCGCGGCTTGGAAGCCCCTCCCACATTCAGAATCGGGCGTCTCGGTAAGACTTCGCTTTGGCGTACTTTTCGACGATGCTCGACCAGACAGGGACACGCACGGTGTGTGTGAGTCCCCTTCATGGACAAAATGGGCTTATTATAATGTCGGGTGCTTCCAGGTTTTTCAACCCTAGCCTCAAAGGCTCAACGCGCTATAACCTATTAGCTTCAGGGCGCCGTCTACGCAGGATTGCGAGTGCACCGAGGGCAAGGAGCCCAAACGTGGTCGGTTCGGGAATGAACCCGGCCCCGTTGAGATAGACGTTACCACCGTCCATGGTGATCTCAGGTGTCCCGATGGGATACCAGTAGTCGTTGAGCACAATATTCCACCCGTCGAATGCACTGGTGTCAAGGCTACCGGCACTGAACAGAAGGAACCCATTGGGCGACGGCGGCGTGGTCTGTGACGTTTGCGTCGTATTAAGCAGATTTACGGTGATCGTTCCTTCGAGAAACAGGGTGCCGTCTACGGTCACCAGGTCCAGTGAGTCCGCCGAGCTCGCCTCCCAGTCGTAATACGTACCGCCCGCCAAGGTAAGGTCCTGGGCGACATTGAACGTATCGATGCTGGCACCGGGGGCCAGACGCGTCGTCGACGCCATGTCCACGTCACCGTCCACGGAACCGGATCCGCCGAGCGTACCCGCATTCGCCGTGACCGCGCCGGTAAATGTATTGTCGGCATTGAGATACAACGTGCCGCCACCGTTTTTAATAATACCGACGGATGCAGCACCCTCGCCAATCACGCCGTTCACGGTTGCCGTTTGCCCCGTGTCAATATCGAACGTGTGGTCGGCGACGGTATCCAGGGTAATGGGAACGCCCGCGCCAATCGTCAGGTCACCGTCGGTTTTGTTCGCGATTGTTCCGCCGTCCCAGTTGAACGCCACCGTGCCGTTCCCGCTGCCCTTCTGGATCGTCTGGGCTTCGATCGTTCCGCCGGACAGGTTCATGGTACCGGTTACATTATCACTGTTCGTGGCGTCGTCGTCGCCCAGCGTGATAGTGTCTGCAATCAGCTTTCCACCGTTCAACGTCGCGGTCCCAACGGCCTTTGGAGGATAGACCGACCCCGTCCCACCAATCCAGCCGACACGCAGATGGGTGGCGTCAATGACACCGTCACCGAGGATCAGGCTTCCGTTCATACCGTTCGTAGAGTAATTGAACGCGCCGTCATAATTGCAACTACCCACGTAAAGATTCGAGACCAAGATATCCGCGCTGCCTCCAGACAGGTCTAACGTGCCGGAGGTGGTATAAGAATGCTTCCCTCCGAGGCTATCGGCGATCGTGATCGTGCCAACACGGTCCCCGCCAATTCCGCGTAGCGTCACCTCGCCCGGCTCGCTCAGGCCATCCCAAAACTCGACAAGCCCGTTGTGGTAATCAGCCCCAATTCGGAACGTATTGACATTGATGTCATTGCTTTCTCCAAGCCGTACATAGTTGTTTCTTTGCCGCATCCTGCAATAACGGCCCACATCAATTGTACCCGCCGTGATGTCGTTGTCTTGGGCCAGGATCAGGTCGCCTCTTCCTTCGTTGCCATAGCCAATGGTGACGGCCCCGGCGGATCCCGCGTTGACATTGAATTTCGCCAGTTTGCTGAGATCCAGAATGGCATGATCGCAGTTCGTGTAGCTGTTACTTGCGTTGTACACAGCCACGTTGCCGTTAACGGTGAGAGTCCCGCCGCCCTGGAATTCCACGTTGGTCCGGTAGTCGTTCGCCCCTGACTGACTGTCGCCGACTCGGAAACTCCCGGTCACGGTAAGACTGTTGTCGGCGGTTATCCGTAAGGTATGCCCCTGGTCGCGCGGATCGGTCCCGTCCTCCGGATTGAGAGTGAGCGCTCCGATGCTGTAATTTCCGTCAACAATACTGTTCACGGTTCCGATGGTTGTCATATCAGTGTTGAAAAATCTCACCGTATCGTCCGTGGTGAGATCGGAATCGGAGGGATCCCAGTTATCGCCAGTGCTCCAATTGTCAGTGCCGCCGCCACCGTCCCACGTAAGGTCCGTGGCAAACGTGCCGCTTGTGGTCAGCAGTACAATTCCGAGGGTGATTAGTGTTGCGTTGATGGTTTTCATGATGGCTCCTTTTCTGCGGTTTCGGTTCGTGGTTCTCGATTCGCGGTTTTTCTTACTTCTCACTTGTTACTTATAGAGAATTGTGAAATGTCGTTTCCCGCAATTCTCGTTCTTAGTTCCTGGTTCGTCGTTTTTGACTGAGAACGACGAACCAGGAACAACGAACGACTCGCGCGAAGGCTATTTCGCAAGAGTCTATGTTAGTTGGTTTCTTGCGTTTCACGCTTGCTACCTTGTTCCCGTACTTTTTTCGCTCCGGCACCTCGATTAATGAATACGCCAGTGCCAAATTGCGCGCCGGCCATGCGGCCCGGAGGACCGCGTTACCGGGCCGGGGCGACGTAAAGCACGTCGCCAGGTCCGCGGGTGCGGTTTCATCCTTCATCCTTCCCGACCGCTTCCCCGTTTACCAGCAGTTCTCCGTTGTCGAGGTCAGCACAAACATCCGTTCCGTCATCGAATTTCGTACGATATGTTTCGTCCTCACCATGTTGATAGTCAATGATTTCCCGTGCTTGCAGATATCCGAAACGTGTAACCAACAGATCGAATTCGTTTTTCAACCGTTGAATCATGCTGTCGTCCAGCACGGGGAACATCCCCGGACGCGCCGTCCATTCAGAAAGAGGATGGAGGCCGAACAATACGCTTCGCATGATGCTACGCCACGCCCCTCCGTTTCCGCCTAGAATCACCAGTCCATGGAGTGCCAGCTCCCAGATGGGGACTTGCCTGTCACACAGCAATGCAATGGGGCCGCACGTATCTTCCGTGACACGGTTAAGGTTGCCACCGCCAAACACGCAATCAGCGGCCGCGGCCGCGTACAAGTACCCGCATTCGGTCGCCACCGCTCCAAACACCTCGCTCGCGGTCCCCAGTACCCGCGCGATTCCTTTGGCATGATCCCCACGAGGGCCCCCTTTGCGTGGGTGATAATTGACTTCCAGCGGACAACCGACGGCGTCCACATAGTACATGCCGTGAACACCGGTGGCGCGCACCCGCCGCATCTCGCCTTTGAGTTGGCGGTCCGACAGAGCAAGCGGCCAGATTCGGTGTTGAATACCTCCGCCCCACAAGCCCGCCCGCAGGGGTTCCCCATATTCGTCCTGGATAATGACATCCGAGTCCCAGTCGGGAGACACACGATACGCATCCGTGTAATTATCGTGCAGCGAGGGATGATAGCCACGTTCGGCGGCTTCACGCAACATCCTGCGAAATCCTGCTTCTCCGCCAAGCCGTTCGTCGGGCGGCAGACGTGTGGGAAACATCCCGTCGTGCCCGCGCGGATTCCAGCCCACGCCAAACGTCAAAACGCGCTCGATCCCAGCTTCTTTCAGTCGCCGCAGACAGTCCACTGCTTCGCCGAACGTCATCATTGTATCGAACGACGTGTTGCTTTCGAGCTTGTTGGGAAAATACTGCTGGCGGAGGGTTCCCGTGTCGTTCTGGATACCGTGGAAAAGCTTCATGATCGACGCCGAAAGCGCGTACTTCAGTTCGGACGACTCAGCGGCTCGCTCGCTTAACGGACGCATCCCCAAGTCCTCCACGGCATGACGGCGGATACGGCGGGCAATCGCAATCTCGGGTGAATCCGTGGCCGGTAGGTGACGATACCGAATTTCACGGTTCTCGAAATCAACCGGATCGTGCCACTTTTTGCGGAACGAAAACCCCATGCCCACGGTGCCCGCTCCCGCGCCATCCGTGTCGACCATACAGACCGTATCCGCCGCTCCCCGAACAGCGAGGCTCATGATCCCACCCTCCGCGTGACAGGCCGCGCAAAACGGCAACAACGGCAGCAGTTCCCACCGTTCCTGTTCGCCGTAAATCAGGAATCGGTCCGAAATCTTTGGCTTGCCCGCCGGGTCGCATGCGGCACCGGTCGTGAGGGGCATGAACAGCCGTTCTCCGGATTCGGCGCGCATCAACTCAGGCAGTAAATCGACCGCGAACAGCCTGAAGAGGTCCCGTTCGTTCTCGTACAATTCAGCGGGCTGGCAGTAAATCGACAACTCCCCCTGGTGGAACCGGATCCACAGCCCCAGGGAAATCTTTCGGAACGCATCGCGAACCACCACGTGAATGCCGCCCGCTACTTCTTCTATCAGGTCGGTTGTGTATTCGGTAAGTACCTCACACCGCCGCAGCCCCTTGTGGTGCACGTGCAGCGCAAGGAGGCGCACGGGTCCCCATTGCCGGCCGGGGGCCAACAACGAGCACTCGCAGAATGCTTTGCGCTTCACCAGTTGGACTCGCAAGTCATTGTCACTCAATGTGTATGTCTCAGGCATTACAGTCTCCATGCCGCGCTTGCCGTTCACCTGGATCCGTGCTTCAGGGTTCAGTCGCGGATGACACCTCGATCACCCGTGCTTCCCATCCGTTCAAAAGAACATTAGCCGGGTCAACAATCGTCCCGGTTTCGGCATTCTTCCAAAGTCCGAGAGGAACGCCATCAGGCGGGTCCATCCCGATGGCAGCCTGGCGTTTGTCCTCCGTCCAATTGACCAAAACCAGCAACACGCTACGCTCCTCCGGCTTCCAGAGGCCGATCCACTTGACCTGGTCGTCAGCAACGGCAATGCGCGGTTGGGAAGGGATCCGATCTGCTTCGTTCCAATAGTTCAAGACCTCGCATGCCTCGTCCCCATAACCGAAGTCGCGGACAAGTTTCTCCAATTCGTTTGAGCGGGACCGCATGACCTCGTGAACGAAACGCATGGCCCATTCCGCACGCACCATTCGGCGCTTTTGGTCGTCGGTCATTTCCCCGTTCGCCGCAAACCGTTTCGCCCGCGGACCGATCGCATGGTACGCGGTGGGAATATTGCCGGCCTTACGCCCAATGGTTTCCGCCAGAATAACATCCCAGCCAAAAGGTCCTTCCAGACCGCTCCACTCGATATCGAAATTGATGTCTCCCCAGGCAAGTACGGGAACCAAATTGGCATTGGTCATGTGAAACGACTTGTAGAGAGGATACGGCGTCATCGGACGTACCTGGGCCTGCACTTTCCAGAGCCGCTTGTAGTACTCCCGCAGTTCCCACAGTCCCGCCGACGATTGCGTTTTTCCATCCTCCCGGACATAGGCGTCCGAGATCAGCGGGTCCCAGCAGTTGGCGGGAAACAGGTTGTCGCAATAGAGGCAGATGCCGCGCTGCATCCATTCCCGCGCATACCACAGGGCAAAGTTCCGGTAACTGGCCGGCGTATGAATGCGCACCCCAAGACGCAAGTCAGCCTTTTCAACGACACGTTCCTTCCAAATGCGTGGCGTCCAGGCTTCCGTACCCCATTCGTCCTGAAAAATGTCCCACTCCTCCGACGTCTGATCCTGAAAGTGTTCCTCGTAGTACATAAAGATCGGCGCGTCGACGCGATCCCGCATCCAGTTGAATGCGTTGCTGACGGCCGCGCCGACTTCTTTCCGTACGTCCGGGTTTGGAGGAATTTTTTCGCTTAGCCATTCCGATAAAAATCCTGAGTTCGGCCGGGCACGCCTGTTGCGGGTAATCAGCATCTGGTCCGCGACGCTGAAGTCATGGCCGGCGGGGTATTTCCCGGAGAAATCCTGCAGCACTCCCCAATAGATAGCCGCGCCGCCGGCGATCATATAGGTCTGCAGACGCGGATACTTCTCGTAGAAGTTACGCCACCCCGCGGGCATGGGCTTGGCCGGGGTCGCCATCAAACCGAATGTAATCGTGCGCGGTTCCCGGATCTCGACGGGTCGGCTGATGAGGTTAAGGCGAAGGTGCAGCGTACCGTTTTCCCGAATCAGCATCAAGGCGGAATCCTCGTCCGCCAGTTCCCAGTTCTTATCGTTATTGGCAAAGAACGCAATGCCGCGCTCCGCGCCTCCGAGCCACAGGTAAGGCAGAAATGTCCCCAGCATGGCGCCGTTTCCCGTTTGACAGCTTTCCCACACGAGCCCTTCGCCCGCAGGCAAAAGGCCAACCGGATTGTTGCGAATTGTACCGGCCACCACTGCATGCCACAACGGGGCAACATCATCGCGAACCGGGATATCGACCCACAGCCGCTTTATCGGACCGGGCGAAGCACCGGGCTTCAGCGTCATGTCCACCCGCATGCAACCATCCTCCTCAATGCGCGACCGGGTGCTGACCGCCACGGGCGAGCTTTCCATCGTCGCGGCGTACACGGCACAATTCTCCCGATGCGCGACGAACTCACCGGAAACCTCTCTCCACGAAACAGGCTCCCCTTCGGTTTCCGCGTGAACCGTCATGGGCGCGGCCAGCAACTCACGGTCCGCCGATGCGACACTGTCCCACAGTCCAAAATTGTTCATACGGTATCGGCGCATGACAACATTCACGTCCCGCTCGCTTACGGTAACCGGCAGGAAAGGAGCATATACCTTGTCGGTCTTGCCAAGCACGTTATTCTCCCACACGAAGTGCTTACGCTTGAACCGCTTTTCGATCGATGTCATCGCGCCGTCGTCCGCTCTCGGCGTAATCCGGACGGTGTATTCGCCGTCGTCCAGATCCGGCAACTCCAGTACATGCCTGCCGTCGGGGCTCTCGACAGTCTGGAATTCGCCCGTCACGATTTGCTTGTCGCCGGCCAGCACTTCAACACGCAAGCCTGTCGGACGCGCGTCCTTTGCGCTCACGGTATCCAGCATCACCGCCAATCGATTTAGGCTCGGATAATAGGAGATGTAGGCCGCCGCACTGTCGGCACCGGTTTCGTCCGTCAGCCAGATCTGACGCCGACGCGGCTTGCCGGCCGTGACGTTACGGAGAAAATGAATCGTTTCACCATCCTCCGAAGTCACGCGCACCGTGACGGAGTTGGTCGCGTCTCGATGAAAGGTTCCCGGCGAAATACCGGCCTCGAATTCACCGCTCGCTCCCGGCGGAAGTGTCAGCTTCTTCTTGAACTCCTTGGTAGGCATATCGCTGGACTCGGCGGTTACCATAACGGTGCAGGTTGTCGGTTCTCCGGCGTTATTGAGCAGATCTAGACGGTAGTCAAGGGAATAGACGGCTGGATCGAATAGTTTCCCCAGCGAAGTCTCGCGAACAACAAGTGGTGGATTGGAGCGCGGGCGGAGAATTGGATACTTTTCCGGTTCGGTAAACGCGCCTCCTCCGGCCAGAGAATACTTGGCTTGAGCCCTGGGCAAATGCCAGTTGCGAACAACCAGAAGGCCGATGTCCCGACCAATGACCGATTCGCCCTCAACCCCGAAAGCGGCCCAAGGGAGCGCCAGTTCGATATCCCAGGCGCCCGCTTCCGAATCGGTCGCGCCGGCAAAGCGATGCCCTTTCAACTCCCAGCCGATGTCGCTCCCGGTAGCGGAACCGCGCTCATGGCGGATGTCGAGTTTTGCGCCCGCATTGTTGATAATGATCTGGAAATACGATCCGCCGGCAGCATCCCTTTTTTCCGCCGAACCGGGGGGGGCGATCCACAATTCGAGGCTGTCATCACGATGGATCATGTCATCGTCGCGCCGTAAACGCGTTCGCAATCCGCGCTTGGGAGGCAGCTCAGTGCGCACGCCCAGATACAAACACTTGGTATCGCAGCCGATAAGCGTTTCCCCCCACCTTGGATCGAGAAAGCCCTGGATCAACGCACAGCGCCGCCAGGCGGCGTCTCCCATAACGCCGTCGATCACTGGGGCTTCATCCAATACCGGGATATCCAGCACGGGGCGGGGACTGGCCAATGGGGCGCCTCCCGCCGCGTGCAGCCCACAGTCGACCACCAGCAACAGGCCCACCAATAATTTCCAATGCGCGACTACTTTCATAACATTCCTTTCACTAGCCGTTTATCGTGCTTCCACGCCCCCAGCCGACCTTGTGTCGGTGGAGAGGAAGATCGAGATATTGAGCCGTGTTTCGTGTCTTTTCGAATCTTTTGCTCCACCGACGCAAGGTCCGCCGGGGGCGGTTGACCGCAAACCGCGTCCGCAACCCTTACTCGCCGGCGCATAAGTGTAGCGGGTCTCCAAGCCCCCGCGCATGCACCGGTTCGCGGCTCCGGAGGACCGCATTACGCATTACAACTCGGGCACACGGTACGCATCGTAGATCGCACCGATATCGTCTCGGCTCAACTGCTTGTCGAAAACCAGTATCTCGTCAATCGCGGTCGGCATTCCCGGACTGAAATGCAAGTCAGGCACACTGTCCTCAGCGGCGATAGGCTTGCCGAGACACTTGGCGCCCACCAGGCGTCCGTCGACGTAAAAAGCGAACTCCCGCCGGTTCCAGCTCAGTGCCAGCATGTGCCACTCACCGTCCTCCCACGTCACGACCCGATGGATCGGCATCGACCCGGTCCGGGGGCTCGTGAGATAGAGCATGAAACGCTCGTTACCGTTCGTGTACGCCATACGTTGTATGCACCAGTAAACACCCGTCGGCGACCGACTCTCCACCAACCGATTGTATGCCGGGTTTGCCTTTAATTCCGCGCCGTGCGCCCAGTCAAGAGGCTGTACCCAGAACAGAAGCGTCCCCTGCCCAGTCAATGTCACATGACGCGCCCCCGGCAATCCATATGTCGTTACACTTTCCTTATCGAGAATGAGTGCCCGCCCTGACAGACCGGCGATGTACCGGGCTTCATCGCTGTCTCTTCCGCGGTCGCCAACCGCCACGTCCGCCAACACATCTTCGTAATCGAAACTGGCGTGAAACACGATTCTGTCGTGGTGCCGCAATTCGCCTCGGTCAAGACCGCATGCGGAATTCGCGCCAGCAACAAAGACCGCCAACAACGGTAGAAAAACCGCGCGACAATCGGCGGCGAAAACGGTGCACGCTCTGTTGTTGTGCGTTTCATGCATACATCGGGTATCCAACGTCGCGGAAAAACTACGGTCACGGCCAGATTTTGATTGCCGTAGCGCCGTCGTAATCCAAGCGTTCCACGTGAAAATCGCAGAACATGACATTCATGCGGCTGTTGTGCTTAAACTTTCCGGCTCGCCCAATCACGGTGGGGTTTTCGTAGAACAGAATATCCCACTGATCGTTAATGCTTCCGTTGATCTTGGATTCAGCCAAAAGGCCTGTCCTCGAGGGTTGCCTCACGGCGCTTATACGTCTCGTGTACGGTGCCAGCATCGGCAAGATCCGGGTGCTCACTCCGTAGCTTCCGCAGTATCCACCGAAGTAAAAGATTTTGTCCGCATCCAGCGCGTAGTCGGTCGGACACAGAAACACTGAATCCGGTGACGGCGCCGGTTTGTATGCCCACGGTCCGGGGTTGTCGTCGCCCGGCCAATTGGCGTCGGAAAGATATCCGTCGGCAACCAGCACGGTGTGCCACTTGGGCGAACCGCGCATCAAGGGCGGAAAAAACCCATCGTTGTCGCTCCCGTACAGCACCATGCATTGACCGATTTGTCGTTCCTGACTCATGCACGCAATCGCCCGCGCCGTTTCTCGTGCATTTTTCAGAGCAGGAAGAAGCAGACTGGCCAACACGGCAATAATGGCAATCACGACCAGAAGCTCAATAAGCGTGAACTTCCTGTCGATCCCAACGGCTGTCGCCATCCGTCCCGGGAATCCACGACGCCGCCGGTGCATGCTCGTTTTTTTTGTTGCGTGAGTCACTATTTACCACCGACCTCCGTTTCTGTCTCGCCTCCATAGACCGGTAAAAGAACAGCGCTTTTTCTCGGCTCAACGACACAAATTTTTCCGCGCCGATTTCACCACGCCGCCATTTTTTCATCTCCGCGTAAAGAACATTTCGGTGAAACCCGATGTTGTTGATGTTTTCGGTCTGGAAAACTTTTCCCCTGCGAAAAATGGTTTCGATAGACTGCATCGAATGACCACCAATCGATTTGTTGTATGTCGCGGTATTTTTTCGCGGGACAAAGCGCCCTCTCGACGCAAATTGCCGTTGTACGCTTTCGCTCGCGAGATAGCGCAGGAGATCAACGCACTCGAACGGGTATGGCGTGACCGCGGACAGGACGGCAAGAATGGCATTCAACCGGTTCATACCTTCGTTCATACAGGGCTCCGGAAAAACATCATAGTCAGCGACGTGCCGGTTCGCGAAGTGGAGATTCCAACAGGTATTCCCGAAGGCAATGGGCACCCGTTTTTCGATTAACGCGTTTGCACTGTCGAGCGTACCGAACTGGATGTTCGGCAAGAACATCCCGGGCTCCCGCCAAAACCGGTCAAACCATTGAACAAACTCCGAAAACTCGGGTGACGCCAGGATGGCCGGGATGTCGAAACCGTCGACGGACTTTCCGTGAACCAAAAAGAACCAGTCAACGATCGAGTGGTTCGATGCTATCATGGACTCGTAGGGACCCTTCGGGAACGTATCAAGCCGTGCCAGTTTTTCGATGAAAGCATAGGGATCGAGCCCGGCAAGTTCTTCCCGATATATCTCCGCGACGGACGAGTCCACGAATACGCAGGTCCCCGAGGCTACCAGCGGCATGCCCCAGCACGATCCGTTATACATCGACGCTTTCGCGAACGCGGGATAGCATGCGTCCTCGCAACCCAGGTGATGATCCGACAACTCGGACGTATCGAACAACCACCCGTTCGTTACGAACCACGGTAAGATTTCATCCACAACCAGCAGGATGTCAGTGGAAAACAGCGGGGAGTCGTCACGTGGAAATACGTGGTTGTCAAATTCACGGATGGTAACGGCAACGTCTTCGCGGTCGCGCTCGAAATCGGAAATGACCTTCTTCCACAGGTTCCCGTAGCCCGCCATTTCAACAGCGGGGATACCGAGCGTCAACACTTTGCGCGAACCGTCTTTCTGCAATGTCAATAAGTATTCGTCATGCACCACTTCCGCCTTCCCTTCTCCGACCCCATCAGGAAGCGGGCGCTCGGGCCGCGACTTGACATAGGAACCACTGCCCCGAATGTTCTCGAGGATCCCCTCCTCGGCAAGCATGACAACCGCGCGCTGAATGGAAATCCTCCCAATTCCCAGCATCTCAGCCAGCTTACCGCGCGACGGCAGACGGTCGCCAACCGCGTACGATTCATTCAGTATCAAATCAACGATCTTCTCGCGGGCGATCAGGTACTCAAGTTGGTGACTTTTCTTTGACATGTTTCTATCCTGACAGGATTCGTGAAGAATTCGAACTACAGTGCAACGCGCGGACGTTCTCTTTTCGCGTTCGCTCAAAGACCCTCTACAGTACGTCTGACATATAGAATCGCGTTATTCCAAAACTCGCTCTCGCCAAGATGGAACGGGATCGACATTGAACGTCACGCACATTAGCATATATTGATTTATTCCATTTTGCAACCGTGTTTTGGCGGTTTTTCATGAAAAGTATGAAAAGTAGTGGCGAATGATCGGACAAAAAAAATGCAGGACAGAAAAACAGGAAGCTAACATGACCGAACGAGAACATTTCCAACACGTTGCACGTCAAGACGTGAAGGTTGCCCCCACGACTATCGAGCCCGGCCCGCTGGTGCCCACCTGGGAACGCTGGAGGGACGAAGGTCTCAATCCCGCCCTGGACCCGCATGACTACGATGAGTGGTGCGAGGCATTCGGTTTCGATCACTGGGCCACCAGTGTGTCAGTCAGCCGCCCCAAGCCACCGCTATATAAAAAGGAAATACTCGAAGAAACAGACACTACCTACACCATGCGCAGAGAGGATGGATCGATCATCCAGGAAATGAAAGGCGAGCACAAAAGTATCTACCATGAACTGCGCCCGGCCATCACGTCAAAGGAGGAATGGGAGCGCTTCAAGAAATGGCTCGACGTCGAGGCTCCCCTCCCCCAAGGTAATGAACCGTGGGTGCAAAATGCCTTTGCAAAAGCTCGACAGCTTCGGACGCCAGTCTGGCTGTCCGCCGGCAGCCTTATGGGCAAAATCCGCAACTGGCTTGGATTCGAAGAGTTCGCCATGAAACCGTTTGACGACCGAGAGTGGATCGAGGATATGTTCGAAACCTGCTGCCGTGCCGCGGAGTGGCAGGTCCGGGCTTTCGGCAAAAACGGGGTCCCTCTGGATGTAGTACACTTCTGGGAAGACATCTGTTTCAAGAACGGCCCCATCATACACCCTGACGTATTTGAAGAGATGGTTGTTCCCCGGTATCGTCGTATCGCGGATCTGGCGGCAGGCTACGGATACGATTTTGTTTCCGTGGATTCGGACGGCAATCTCTGGGCGCTGCTGTCCGGCTGGCTGAAGGGAGGGATTAATGTGATTAATCCGTTGGAAGTTCAGGCGGGAATGGACGTCAATCAAATTCAGGACGAGTACGGAACAGACTTCCTGCTGATGGGCGGAATCCATAAACATAAGTTAACGGGCGGCGAGGCGGCGATCGTCGAGGAACTGCGACGGGTCAAACCGGCCGTCGAACGGGGCCGCTACATCCCGTGCCTGGACCACAACGTCCCGCATGATGTTTCGCTGCAAAACTATCTCTGCTACTGCCGGCTCAAACCCGAGATCCTCGAGTTGGAAACCCCGGCATTCGATTCCAACGCGGTACTGGCCTGACACTGTGCGGAAAGGCTGAAGATGAAGGATGAAAGCAGGACAAACCACTGAACATTCAGAATTGGGTGTCAAGTTCCGGGTTTTCCGCCCCGTCCGACCAGCCCGTGGCTGGCAGCCTTCAGGTTTCAGCCTTCAGGTTTCAGGTTTCAGCCTTCAGGTTTCAGGTTTCATCCTTCAGTTATCCCCCTGCCCGATCGTACGCCATCCACACCGTCATTGCGTGATTCCCGCGGTTTGCCCACAGTGCATAAGGAATAGCTTGAAGGCGGGCGGGCTGAACATCGAGACATGCCGGGCTGGCATATAGAGATTTCGCATGCGTCGACTCAATGGCGTAAGCGTCGCCGGTAATCGAACAACATCCCCCGAGAAGGTCGGGACAATAATCAACCGTCCACTGTGTTCCGTGGTGTACAACAAGATTGCTGACGGGCACATCGTTGTCGACTTGTTCGACGCAATACACGACGGGTCCCCGCTGCAGGGCCGCGCAACCGCGCACCGCCTCAACTCGAGGATCGGCAGCGACCGTTTCGACCGGCATACGCCATGTCAGGTCAACCACCGTAGTTCCCGACCAGTCTCGCTGAAGGGGCAGGTACCCCCGGTGAACCGAACTCTCCAGGGGTTGACCATCGATGCTCACCTCGTAATCAGCGCACCAACCGGGAACACGCAGCCATATTGTCTTCCGCAAAATATCGGAAGACTGAACGGTCAGTTTCACCTCTTCCCCCCACGGATAATCCGTCTCCTGAGTCACGGTCAGTTTCGCACCACCGGTCTGAAAGGAAGCCTCGGACGCAGTGTAGAGATGCAGATAAATGTCACCATCGTTGTTGGTGGAATAAACATACTGTCCGAGCGAAGCCAGCAAGCGGGAAATGTTCGCTGGACAACAGGCACAGCCGAACCACTTTTGCCGGCGATTACTTTCTCCTCTGAAAAATGGCGCCTTCCCGTCGTAAGAAAGCGGGTTCACATAGAAGTAGTGGTGTCCATCCAGGCTCAAACCGGAGAGTACGCCATTGTACAGAGCTCGTTCGAGGATGTCAACGTATTTCCCATCGGGTTCGGCGAGCATCATACGGTGCGCAAAGAAAACCAACCCGATCGCCGCACATGTCTCCGCATAGGCCGTGCTGTTGGGCAGTTCGTAATCTTCGCCGAACGCTTCGCCGGTGTGACGCGCGCCCACACCGCCGGTAATGTACATCTTGCGCGTCGTTGTGTTGTTCCATAGCCTACGGCAGGCTTCGAAAAGTTCCGTGTCGTCGGTAAGGGTGGCCACGTCGACCGCGCCGGCATACAGGTACATGGCACGTACCGCATGCCCCCAGGCCTCATCCTGTTCGCGTACCGGCTTATGCGCCTGCCAATAACGCCAGTCCGAGCTCCGGACCTGTTCGCCCCGCGTTTCGGCTTCGGTCTGGAAGAAACAGGGAGAGTGCCCTCGTTCGTTCACAAAATACGCGGCGAGATCACGGTAACGAGTCTCTCCGGTTGCACAATGCAGACGGATCAACGCAAGTTCTATCTCTTCATGCCCGGGGTATCCACGCACGTTACCCTTCTCGCGACCGAATCTGGAATCGATGTGGTCAGCCATGCGGCACATCACATCCAGCAGTTTCCGTTTTCCGGTAGCCTCATGATAGGCAACCGCGGCTTCCATCAGGTGGCCCGCGCAATAAAGCTCATGATTGTCGCGTAGATTGGTCCATTTCTTGTCAGGCTCGAACGTCGAATAATAAGTATTCAGGTAGCCATCGTCTTCCTGCGCTTTTTCCAAGAGATCGACCACGGCGTCCGCCAGCCGCTCCAACTCCGTATCCGGGTACGCCGCAAGGGAGTAACCGACGGCCTCCAGCCACTTGGCAATATCCGAGTCCCAAAATTTATGACCATGACATCGACGCGTGACGTTCTCACCCGCGGCAAGCCGCACCTGGTCGATGCGACCGGTCTCTTCCATTCTTGCATACTGCTGATGCAATGTCAGCTCACGGTTCAAGTGAACGCGACTCCCCAGGAACCCATCGGTCAACAGTACGTTCTTCGAATTAGCAGGCGTCAATGTCCGCATTGTCAATGTATCCTTAACGTGATTTTGGGGGCTCGTTCCCCGGAATGATGCAAACCCCAGTGAATACCGAGGTCACTGGACACTCGTACTCCGCCGTTCGATTCGGGATTCAGTATCCACTCCCGGACCATGGCATCCACCTCTGGCCCCTCGAACACCCAGGGCGACTCAACCACCGGTATAGCCTCGCCAACCCGCTCGCCCGCGGATGGAAGGTTGTTCTCGGAGAAACTCTCCGCGGTCCACTCCTCAGAGATCGCTTCCAAGTACACCGTTTCTTTCCCGGTGCGCGGACGCATGTACGTCCGATGAAGCACGATTTTTGCGCTGAGCCTGGATACATCCACCATAGACAATGTTCTTTTCCATGATCCGCATCTCCCTGGTTGTCCGGCACCGCAGGAAACGGCCGGCTGGCAATCAAGATACCACCGCAGGCAACGCCGTGTAAAGCGCACCTCGCAAATCCGCGCATCAAAACAACATGGGTTCACGCGGATGTCCTTGCGGGTTTGGATAATCGAACTGGTCGTAGGCGATCATAAAACTGTCCGGGCCGTCGGCGACCAGGCTTGTGTAGCCGCTGGTGCGGGTTTGTTTGGGACGCCCCTTGGGATCTTCGCCTTTCTGGAAGCCGACTCCTTCCCCTTTGACACCCGTGCCTTCGAACGATTCGACCACCAGGTGAATCGGGTTCTCCCAGACCTCGCCTTTGCCGTCTTTACTGAACAGCAGGTGGACGCCAGGGCGGCCGAAGCCAAGTACCGTAATACCGTTGTCGAGCGTAAGCAACTGCGGCAGGACGCCGAACGGCCAGAGTTCCGCCGGTGCCGTCCAGGTTTTTCCGCCGTCGGTCGAACGGACGCGATACATGGGGCCGGTTTTGGCGCACTCGGTACGGAGAACCGCGAGCAGCGAGTTGTCCGGCAGTGCGGTTACGTATGGTTCGGTATAGCCCGCCAGTTGGTGATCGTCGTCGCGGGCAATGACAGCGTGGAAGCGCCAGGTGATGCCGCCGTCGGTTGACTTGAGGCAGTAACTTTGCGATTTTGGGTAAGGTTTCCGGTCGGATCCCAGTCGGGCGCCATAGAAAATCCCCAGAAGACTGCCGTCGGGCAGTTCCAGAATATACTGGCATCCCCGCCCGCGGACGACGGAATACTCGGCGTCCGGCGGATCGTAACAGGTGATGCCGCTGCCGTCATCGTCGATTGTCGCGGGAATTCGTTCCCATGCATTTTTACCCGCTGGCTTCCTCATCAGTAATTGCCGGGTCAACTCTTCGGGCATTTGGAGGGGATCGCGGATTGTATACACGCCGTTATAGCCATGTTCCCAAGGGGTCCCTTCGGGCAAGTCTGCTTTGGGTACGTCTTTCTCCGGAGGTTTCTCAAGACGAATCATATCGCCGTTTCGAAGTGTGCACGTGTTTCGACCGCCAAACGCTTTGTCGGCTTCTTGCCAGGTCGCTCCGTTGTCCACGGACCTGTAGGCCACGGGTGCGTGCCGTTTCCTGGCGCTGTCCAGCGATGCACTGTCCACCGTGCGGCTGAATGTTACCTCAAGCAGGTTGTCGGCCAGCCGAGTGATGCTCGGGAACTGCCAAACGCCCCAGGGATGCTGTTCTTCGGTTGTCTGCGCAACGACGATTTCCGTGTTCATGTCGATGGTCATGGTTCATCTTCCCTCAGTTTTTTTGTTATGCGATGGTCAGTTCCGCCCACGTCACGGTCAGTTCGGATGGTGCCTGAAGCTCGACCACGTTGTATCCGGCATGGAGGGCGTCGAGCGGAATACGGTAGCGCCAGGCTGGCGCCTCCGGGCGGGGTTTGTCCAGCTCGACCGGCTCGGCCGCGCCGCACAACTCGCCGTTGAGGCGCACCGCGACCGCCGCGCCCTCGACGTCGCCAGCCGGATCGAAGGCGAGCACGACCCAGGCCGCGCCCCTCTCGGGCTTCGGGCCGATGTGCAGGCGAAACGCTTGCCAGCCGCCCTTCGTGACTTCCGCCGGTAACGCCGCGGCGCGGGGTTCGCCCACCGCCCAGGTATCGGAGAAGGTAAGTACGTGCCGCCGCGGCTCTTTGGCCATTGCCGCTGGCTCCCCGATCTCGCGCAGCAGCCGCGGATACTCGTCCGGTTCATCAAGCGTCGTCTGGGCGTCCATGTAATTGAACAGATAGATGCGGTCGGCACCGCGATACAGGAGCGACACTGCCGCTCCGCGCACGGTCTCCAGTGAATTCGTTTGCGGCTTTACCTCTGGACATGGTCGCAGCAGCAATTCCAGGCCGGCGCACAGTTTCACGCCGGTTCCCCGCAGCAGTTCGCGCCAGAGTTCGACCGGCATGTCCGGCTCGGCCGTCGCCCAGAACGGCGTCACGACGAGCCAGTCAATCAAACCCTTTCGCGCCCAGGTGACCGCGTCCATCCCAAGCCCGAGCGCCGTGGCCGGCCGCGACGGTACGCGCGCGCCCAGGCGAATCCGGTGACCGCGCCGGCTCTCCCAGTGGTCAAGCAACCGGCGCGTGCGGTCGGTGAAGGCGGTCAGAAGCTCCGCGCCCTCGGCCTCGTGCCCCGGACGAAAATGGAACCCGAACCGCATCCAGTCCAGTTCCAGTCCGTCGAAATCGTAACGCTCCGCGAGTTCCTCGATCAGCCGGAAGTGATAGTCGCGCACCGCCTCGTGGCCGTAATCGAACGCCCGGTCGGCCCAGCCAGTGAACCGGTACGGCACGCGGCGATATTCGGGATGTTCGCGCCAGAATTCACTGTGCATGAAACTCCGCACGTCGTCGACCGCGTGGATATCGTTCATGCGCATCGAGAGCCAGGGGGCGATACCATGCGTCCGGCACCGCTCGATCCAGCGCGCGTAAACGTCGATGCCCGCCCGGTCGAACGCCCAGGCGGTGTGGATCCACCGCCGCGCGCCGGCGCGCCGGTCCGGATCGAGGCTCTCCAGCAACGGCTGATCGTCCGGCCCCTCCGGGTCGTAGCCGCGCCAGATTGGATCCCAGACCCGGCTGCCATAGCTCGTCCGCATGGAATTAGGACTGAACAGCAGTACCTTGACCTGCGTGCCGGCGTACTGATCCACCAAGGCGTCAACCGTCTCCACGGTCGCAGGCTGGTCAGCCCGTGTGTAGAAAAAGTGGCTGTTGTCTTCGTTGAGTGCGCTGCCCGTCGTCTCCAGGTTCATAGTTGTCCTCCGTTGTATCGACTGTGATGTGGCTTTTATGCCGAGAGCTTTTCCGTCAAGCCCAGGAGTCCAAGACTGTGCCGAGCACGGTCCAGGTACTCCGGCAGCTGCTCCGGGCGCGGGCGATCACCGAACTCCAGTGTCAGGGGGCCTTCATATTCGGCCGCGACCAGATCGCGACCGAAGCGCACCCAGTCAATGGTCCCCAAGCCGGGACGGACATGCTGATCGGCAGTGCCATCGTTGTCGTGCAGGTGCAACCCCTTCAGTCGGCGTCCAAAACGGGATGCCATGCCGTCCAGGTCACCGGCCACATGGCAATGCCCGGTGTCAAGCACCATTCCGAACGACGAGGCGGGGAGGTGTTCGAACATCGATATCAACGCATGGTTCCCCTGCGCCTGCTGTAAGGTTTCCAGGGCGATTAGCAGCGGCTGATCCTTCACCATGTCCGCCAGCGTTTCCAGGCATTCCGGCACCGTTGAACCGTCTTCATCCGCGGCAGGGAAGTAGTGTACAACCATGAACTCGGCGGCCAATTCCAGCGTCAGGTCCCGAAAGCGCTTCAGCACCTCCAGCTTGTCGCTGTCTCCCGCGTCCTCACGATTCAACCGCAGCTCCGGAGCATGGGTGGACCTGATGGCTACGCCGTGATCCTTCGCCACGTTCCGCAGCTGCTTCACTTGCCCGGGATCCCGCCAAGGGAAATCTTCTTCGCCCATCGGACCAAAATAACAGGTCAGCTCAATGGCGGCGAAACCGGCTGCACGAACCATTGGCAGGTGCACATCTGGTTGAAATGCAGCCGGGTTTTGGTCCGAATCGGATTCCAACCCAGGCGGTCGGAAGAAGCACGTGGCCATGGCCGGGGCATAGGGAGGCAGCGCCGGTACGGCTGTCCGTTGTCTCAGTGTTTTGGCCAGCGCCGGCAGACGGTCCGCAATGGCCGCCATGGTCTTTCGAAATACCGTTTCCGAACGGGGGGTCCCATCCGCATCCGCGGGATCCGCCACGTTCCAATGCAACCGCATGGCGCCGGTGCGGAAGCACCGCGCCTCAGCCTCCGCTCGATCACCAATCGTCACCACGACGTCGAGTGGCTCGTCCTTGAGAGCGCGTACGTGTTTTGGATACTGGTCCGCCGGGTCAATTCCCTGTTCGGCCAGCAATTTCACGGCCATTGGATGCAGGTTATCCCACGGGTCCACGCCCGCACTGAAGACCTCCGCAAGCTGACCATATCGCTGCTTGAACAGCGCCTCCGCGATCTGGCTTCTCCCAGCATTCCCGGTGCACACGAACAAGACCCGCGTCCCCGATTCCCTGGCTTTGATGAGGTCACTGCCGTCGTTGTTGCCGCTCACCCGGCGTTTGCGCAGCCGCATTTGCTGTTTCAATTCTTGGTACGAATCACGCATGGCGTATTTTCCTTTTCCCCGATATTTGTCTCGATCACTCGCACCAGAACAGTCTTACGTGGCTGCCCGTGCGCGTCGCGGTAATTGAAGTCCGAATAGACGATCAGAGCACGGTTGTCATCCAGCGCCACCATTTCGGTGTGGCCGCAGGAGTTCCATCCTCCGGGGGCCGGCGGCGAGAAATGGGCATGAACCGGCGGTTGCCAGTCAAGCCCGGCCGGGTCGGTGGTGGCGCGCACGGCGATGTAGCCCGGCCCGCCCGACTGTCCGTAGGAGGCCAGCGTGACGCCGTTGTCCAGCGTCAGCAGTTGCGGCATTTTGCCGCCGTCGAAAGTGGTGTCGAAAGCTACGGCCCTTGACCAGGTGCGCGCGCCATCCGTTGAGCGAGCCAGATACAGCGGACCGTGTCCGTTGCCGTCGCTGGTGCGCATCAGGCAGATGACCGAGCCGTCGGGTCGGAAGTTATAGTCCGGTTCGGTGAAGCCATCGCGTTTGTCGGCCAGCGGATCGACGTTGACATCGCCCTCGTAGGGGACGTCTCCCAGGCACGTCCATGTATGGCCCCAGTCAACCGATTGCAGAAACAGCGGTCTGGATTGTGGTCTTTTCCCGCTTAATCGCGTGCTGTATGTTACGGCCCACAGCGACTGGTCCGGAGCAATACGGATTTTCCCCCGGAGGAACGGCGTTGGCAGAGGTCCCTTTATGACTTGCTGAACCGGGCCGTTTTCCGGGTTAGTGCCACGAGCATCTTCTTTGATGACGCTGCGGAGCTGATCGGGAATGCGCATGTCGGCGACTTCTTCGACCCAATCGCTTTTCCCGGCGGTCAGGCGACGGAACCGCCATTCGTTCAATTCCGGTGGCAGGTCCTCGGCGCGGTACAGCGAGCGCGGGTATCCGAAGGTACAGACATAATCGCACACCGAGTCCGGCAAATCGTACTCTTCCGCACGTTTTGCCGGTCGCTGGACAGGCTGCAGCCGGTCGCCGTTGGGCAGCAGAACTCCGTCCTCCGTCTCGTGGCCGACCTGTGGCGGGCCCAGGCGCCAGGTTTGCCCTTCGTCGTCCGAATAGGCGTGAGCCATTGGCTTGCCGTAAGACGAGGCGGAATCGGGCTCGACCGAGAAGCTGACATGCAGTCGACCGTCGCTCAGGCGGCGCAAGTACGGAAACTGCCAACGCCCCCAGGCGTCGCCCGCGCGGTCGAGGTCAACCGGTGCCTGGGCGACAATGATCGGGTCATTCAACATGAGGTGTACTGTCTGCATTTGTTCACTCCTAACGATCTTGAATCTCGAAGCCGAACACCACTCCCTTGCTGCCGTATACGCGCAAGAGTATGAAGCGGTCACGCAGGGCGTCGAGGGTGGCGTGTTCGTTCCAGGACACGGCGTGCGTCTGGCTGTCGCCGCTGACGGGCTCACAGGCGTCGCGGGTGAAGCCGGCGAGGGATCCGCCGTAGCCGGCGGAGTGGATTTCGACGGTCATGGGTTTGTGCGCCACCGCATTGAGGGTGAGCCGTCCGCCGGGACAGCGGAAGGGGATGGTCTGGCACCATCCGTCACCGGTGAACTGCTGGCCCGCCAGACGGCCCGGCGCGAAGGTGGCTAGGCCGATGCCACTGTCCGCGGGCTCATGGGGGAGCGGCAACAGCGGATCGTGTCGGCGTTGCGTGCCCGCATAGTAGATACCGCTTTCGCCGCCAACATCCAGCACATGGCCGATACCCGAGAAGACCCCGCCGCAATCCCACGCACCCCATTCTCCGGGCCGCAACAGGCAGGGCCGTGTCGGCAGGCGCCGCCACGAGATCCCGTCCGCCGAGGTGATCAGTTCCAAATCGAGGTGCTGCACCGACAGGTCGTAGCGGGTCAGCAACGCCAGGTCATGTCCCCAATGGTGAAAGGCATGCTGGGCGTAGAACTCGACGGTCGGCGCGTCGGCTAGGTCGGGTGCCAGCAGCACGCGCGGTTCGGACCAATTTTCGAAGTCCTCGCTGACGCTGATCGTGCGGGCGCGCTTGCCGTCGAGGCGCGTCTTCAGGAAGGCGACGTAGCGGCCGCGCCGCCGGTCGTGCCAGAGGCTGGGCGTATCCTGCGAGGGAAGAAAGGGGAACGGCCCGACAAAGGTCCAGTCGAGGCCGTCGGGCGAGACGGCGGTGCGGATGCCGTCACGGCCCTTGCCGTCGTTGTCGTAGATCATCAGTTTGAAGCGCCGAGCCGGGTCGGGATCGGTGTCATCCTCGATCACCGTGCCCTGGCCGCCGATGAAGCCGGAATCCACCACGACGATATTGTTCGGGCCGTATTCCTTCACCTTCAGGCGGTTGATCTCGGGCTTGGACCATGCCAGCCCGTCAGCCGATTCCGCGTAACACAGGTACATCGCATGTTGGGGCTCCCAATTATCGACCATAGGCGCGGCCGGGTTGTGCCGGTCGGCCATCGTCTTCACTGCCTGGTACCACATGCGGAAGGTCCCCGTCGCGGCATCGCGCAACACGCAGGGAAACAGAACGTGCGATTCCCATGGTCGGTCGGCGACCAGCAGCGGATTGGCCGGATGCTTGCGCAGCGGCTCGATGCGGTCGCAGCAGTTCAGCCGTTCGGTGATCTCACCGGGGAGAAAGAGTTTGTGCATAAGGATTTCCTGTTGTTGAACCACGAATGAACACCAATGAACACGAATCAGAGGATGACTCGGTTCAGCCTTCGAGACAATAGACATCCGCATCGACGTATTCCAGGCGGAGCCGCACGGGATCGTGGCGAAATTCGGCGGTGTCACGCCCCTGCCAGCGGAGGGTGTGGCTGGTTTTGTCGCCGGTGATCGCCAGGCTGTCTTCGAGATGATACCCAT
>JAIPIM010000009.1 GCA_021734725.1 Minisyncoccota bacterium
GAGCCGAAAACTTCGCCGAATACTGCCGTTATTTCCCGGATCTGCGGTATGTCATTTTCAATACCGAGCATATATGGGTATGGAACATGGATTTTCGCCCGTCGAGCGTTGCACGGGCGGCTGAGCAGTTCAATCTCGATCTCGGCAAGTGGCTCGGCCATCCTCCCGAGCAAGCTTGGAAGCTGGTTCCACCGGGCGGGCGGTTGTCGCGGAGCAAGGGTGGTTATCCGCGGCCTGAAAACGGTGTTGTTGCGGTGGACGATCCTCTGTACGCGTATCTGCGCTGGTGGCACAGCGACGCGGCGGGGAACGAGATTTTTCTCAATGACTTTGCGGCCGCCGCGCTGCGGGAGACGTGTCCCTGGGTGAAAGCCATTGCCGAGCCGGCATTGCGGCGTCCCCCGGTCCGCGCGTTTCACGAGCAGGACATTATTGAGGAATGGTACTATTATCCGAACCCCGCGACCGCAATCGCGGTTCAGGAGAAGCTTGCCGCCGCCGCCCGCGGCTCGCGTGCACGGATTTCCGGAATGCCGCAGTTCCTTCTGAAACCCGGTATGGCGGCGCCGTACAGCGCGATGCCCACACCGCATATGTTCCGGGAAACCGTATGGCATTGCATTGCACGGCCGCTGTCGGCGTTGACCTACTGGAACTTATGGTCGGCCATCCAGCGTTCCGGAAAAGAAGCCTTGACGCAGGAGGAGATTGACGAGCGCCTAGCGGAGAAGCTTGAGCCCGGCGACAAGCGTGATTACGACACCGTGCGCTCCGCCATACAAGTCAAAGGTGAGTGGTCGGAGTTTCGGCTTTTTATCCCGGAGTTGAAAGGTGAGATCGGGCGACTTCACAACGACATTGTGCATCCGTTGTCGGCGCTCTTTTCGAGATGGGAGAATCGGCCGCGAAAGATCGCCCTTTATCTGTCGTTCGCGGGCCAGATTTTCAGCGAAATTCGATGGCCGCATGGTGGTCCCCTGGGGCGCACACTGGGGCGTATTCCTTTACCGTACGATGTTCTGTTCGATCAGGACTTCGAAGAGCGCGGCGATGTCCTGGATGGGTACCGCGTGTTGGTGATACCGGAGGCGCCGGTCATTACCGAGCCCGCGGCGGACCGGATACGGTCATTTATCGAGCAGGGCGGCGTGGTGCTTGTGGACCGCTACTTCCAGGCGCCCATCCCCGGCGTTACTCGCTTCACCTGGACTGACAACAGTGACGCGGATCTGAAAGAACTCAGCCGGGCGCGTCAAGAGTTGCTGGACGTCTACGGCCGACCCGATAATCCGCAGTTCATCGAGGGCATGGAGAAGGCGGCCGCCGCATTGCAGGGGGAGGCTGGTCCCACGCGCGAAGCCGCCGCACTCATTCGGGAAAGTGCTGACCCCGAAGTTACGACCGCGGCGTCGCAAGTGTTTCTGAACAGTCTCCAGGTTGATGATACGCGCTATGTCGTAGCCGTGAACGATGCGCGTGTGCCGGGTCCCCACTACGGACATTTCGGGCGCGTGTTGGAACGTGGCGTTCCGCAGCGGGTCGAGCTGAGCGTCGACGCCAGTTTCGGTGCCGCGATCTACGAATTACTGACCTGCCGTGAAGTCACACCGGTAAGCCGTGACGGGCGCATGGTGTTTGACGCTGAGTTGCCGCCCTGCGGCGGGCGCGTGTTTGTGTTGCTGCCCAAAGCCATTGGCGACATCACGGCATCTGCTCATGTGACGGACGACGGTGCGGGGGATCGTCAGGTCCGGGTGCAGGCACTGTTGACGGACGTGGATGGTTCGCCCGTTCCCGGTGTCATCCCGCTTGAAGCCGTGGTCACGCGGCCGGACAGTTCGCGAAGCAGTTTTTCGCATCACAGCGCCTTCGTGGACGGGATCTTTGTATTTGACATCCCCATCCCGCTCAACGCAGCCCAAGGAGAATGGCGCGTGGACATTCGTGAACTGGCCTCGGGCAGGCGAAGGGACGCAAGGTTTATGTGTAATGAAGATACGAAGCTGACGGATAGGCGGACCCCATGATCATCGGGCAGCAATTCACCGTTCACCGTCGACGTTTTTGTTCTGTGGGCGCGGGCCATGCGGCCTGCGTTTATGCGGATAGTTTCCGTTCCGCGGTGCTTGCGTCAATCCTGCTGCTGAGCTGTGTGGGCTTGGTGGGATGCCGGACGGGATTCAAGCCTGGCTTTCCGGAAACGCTGGAGAGTGCCGTGTCGGCCATGCCGATGCCGCGGGCCGGCGAGCACCCGCGGGTGCTCTTTACTCGGGATGCGCTTCCCGCGATCCGTGCCCGGGCGGAAACACCGGGCGGACAGAAGGCATTGCAGAGGATTGCCTGGCAGGCGGACCATCCCGGCAAGCCTGTACTGCAAAACGCCCGTGAGGGACAACCTGAAAAGGCCGAACATCTTGTCCAACATGCTTTTAACCAAGCGTTTGTATACCTGATTACACAGGATCAAGCCCGCCTCGAAAAAGCCCTTACCCTGTTGGATGCGTGGAGCGTCCAGTACCAGGAAAAGAAGGCCTTTGGCGGGGGTGGGCGCAACGGTTATCGGTTTGCGCTGGCTTACGACTGGCTGTACGACGATCTGGCACCCGCCACGCGGGACGCCATGCGGGACGCCATGGCCGCGGGGATGACCGAGAAGACACTGCATAACTGGAATCATCTCGGTTACTACAAGGGGGCGCACAACGCCGGGCGCCCCTGCGACTGGGGGGCTATCGAGAGCGGTTCCAGGTTGCTGCACTGGCTTGCGATTGCCGGCGAGGACCCACGTGCTTCCCGCGAATTTTTGCGTGCCACCGTGAATTTTATGCAGTACATAGCCGACTACACGCTCACTGCGGACGGCTACATGAATGCGGGCAATGGGTATGCGGCGGGGGATTTCCAGAACTACGGCTATGCCGTGCGTGCGTTACAGGTTCACGGCGTTCCGCTGGTGGATCATCCCAACCTGCAGGCCTTCGCGGAATGGCTGGCATACGAAAGCATTCCCGGCCAGTATGTCTTTGACACACGCAACTTTTCCAACGGCTACCATCAGGGACTGTCGCCGCTGGTGGTCACATTGGCGCAGCGGCATGGTGCTCCGGCGGCGTGGCTGGCGGACCAGGCGCGTGGTCCGGATCGGAGTGATTCCATCGGTGTACCGGGAGTGCTGTGGGGCGAGTTCTCTGACGATCCCGTTCCGCCGCCGAACCTGCCGCTTGCCCGCCGGTTCTCCACTATGGGGCTCTCCATAAGCCGGAGCGGCTGGAACGCGGGCAGTTATTTCTGCCTGCACATGGAACCGATTCACCCAAGCAAAAGCCATGCGGACAAGGGGACCTTCACCTTCTATTCTCACGGGCAGAACTTCGCCGCGGATTCAGAGAACGGGTTTCCCAACAGCGAGGACCACAATGTCGTGCTCATCGACGGTAAGGGGCAGTACAACAGTGGCGGCCGCACAGTGCTTGATGCCATACCCCGGGGGTTTCTTGCTTCGGACCTTGTGGATTTCAATCACCTGGATATAAAGCCCGCCTACGAACGGTATTTGGCATATACGAAGACACGTCCCGGGCGAGTCGATTGGACGAAGCTGGAGTACGGGCTTGGGCTCCCTTTCCGTTGGGAAGTCTACCGGCCAATGCATCATGCCGACCGGTACGGACTGTACATCCGCGGCTCCGTCCAGCCGTACGTGGTTATTCTCGACGACATTCAGCAAGACGACGAAGAGCACGAGTACCAATGGTTGATGCACAGCCGGACCGGCAGCCGGGAGATTGTCGGCCCGGGGCACGCTCGCGTTTCCAGTCGTTACGGCGGCGAGTACGTGCAGGCGGAGAAACGGACGCGCCTGACGTTTTCGGCGAACGCGCCCGCCGCGAACGATTACAGTGTGTACGTGTTGTTGCGCAAATGGCCTCAATTGAAGAGTTGGTTCTCGCACCACATTGGGATTTCCGTGAACGGGGAAACGACTCATTTTCGTCTCGGCGACCATCTTGATGACTGGCAGTGGACGAAAGCCGGTGTCCACGAACTTAAGACGGGAGTGAACACAGTCACGGTGCATGCCAGTCGGGGGCTTCGCGTGGCGCAGGTGGTGGCGGTTCCCGGAGAGGGCACGCCCCCGGAGCGGATGCTGGGCGGGCAAGCTCCCGGGAATGTGTCTGAAGGAATGATTGTTTTCGAGCGTCAGGCGGACCTTAATCCAGAAGAATGGAGTGTTCGCCGAGATCCTCATGCTCGTATGGATGTGTATTTCCTGCAACCGGGCGCTGAAGATGTGACGCTCGACTTCTGGAAGAAGGCGCGGCGCGTGCCCGTTGCATTGCGGGCGGAACAGCGTGCGGTTCGCGCCGGATTTGCAGCACTGCTGATCCCGTACGACGACCGTGACCCGACACCCGTGCTGACGCATGCCGGCAACGGTGGAGCCATACTCCAATGGGGTCCCTATACGGACTACCTCTGCGCCGATCCGACCGCATCCGGGGTTGATGCTCCCGGTGCGGCAATTCAGAGCGATGGAAGGTTCGCGCTGGTGCGGACTCGCAACAAGGAACTGGTTGGATACACCCTTATCGCCGGTACGACGCTGAGCTTCCGGGGCGAAACACTGGTGCAAAACGGCACGGCGCCGGTGCATGTAGTGCATGACGGCAGCCGCTGCGTTGCACAGACACCGAAAACGGGTGCGACCTTTCAGGTCCGGCGCCTGACGGCGGGGACAGTCGTTCTGAACCGCCGCGAACAGGCAGTGTCCACACAGTCCGCAATGATTGCATTGCGCGCGAAGCCGCTTCCGCAAAAATGGGACGTCGACGTCTCGCCGGACGGTCGCACGGTTACGGTGACAGGCAACGGTCCGTTGCCTCTGAAAGTTCACGCTCCGCGTGCCGTCCGGTGTATGGTCAATGGTGCCAGCGTGTGGTTCAGTCGCGACGGATTCGGTAATATCTACCCCAAAATTGAGCTTACCGAATTGACGCATGGTACTGAACCGCTCAACTCGAAGCCGTCCGATGCCGTACCTCAATTTATCAAGACAGGAGAGTAGGGGCGTTAGACTCTTGCGAACTACCCTTCGCGCGAGTCGTTCGTGGTGCTTCAGAACTCATGTTTAGACGCAAATGGAACGCCCTGTTTTGTTTGAAAAAGACAACGACAGTTGACGAAAAAAGTGGGTCGGGTAAGTGTAGTCCGAGCAAGGGTGGCGTTTACGTGTACGCATAAGTGTGACGCTTTGCGCCCCGATACACTTAACCGCTTTCTTAACCGCCAGACGTACTCGGATACACTTAACCGATCCGCTTAACCGGTTTTTATAAACTGTCGTTTAGCGTGCGATACCTTCGTGCTTAAAAGAGCGAGGTCTCGTTCTTAGTTCAAAACCAAGCACCAAGCACCAAGAACCAAGAACTGCGAAAAACGACAGTTTGTAATTCTCTGTAGGGCCGTGGCAAGGAGCAGCACCATTTACGCGCCGGATTGTAACGCGGTCCTCCGGGCCGCGGACCGGCGCATATGCTGGCCTGGAGCCCCGCTTTACTTATGCGCCGGATTGTAACGCGGTCCTCCGGGCCGCGCATCGGCGCATGGGCAGGTCTGGAGAGCCGCCCTGCTTTTTGTGATGGCGGCTGAAGGCCGCATACAAGGACCTGGAAAGCAAAGCCTCAAAAGGCCAAAAGCGACTTACCAAGCAAGAAAGGTGTGAGTGGATGACAGAAGGAACATTGAGTGAGAATAGTGGTGTGGTTGAGCGACGGCTGGTGTGCGCGGATCCCGAGTTCGCCACGCTATGCCGAGCCACGCATTTGAAAGTTGAAGGCATTCGCGGGATGCCGCAATGGTACGATTCGTTTTTGCCGGATAACGCCGCGGATCCATACCCCAATTGGTCTCAGGCCACCATTGGACTTCTGCGTGCGTTCCCCCCGGCGCCGCTGGCCGAGTGGATGCCGTCGGATGTGACGGATCACCTTCGGGCAGGGTTGGACGAGCAGGTCAAGGTTATGCGGCGGCATGGACTGCGCGGCATGTTGCAGGGCCTGGAACCCTTGTGGCTGCCCGAAGCCGCTTACCGCGCGCATCCGCGTTGGCGGGGCAGTCAGTGCGAGCTCGGACGAATCGCGGAAAAACCGTACTTTGCCCCGAACATCGACGAACCGGAAGTTCTGGAGCTGTATCGTCAGGCCATGCAGGCGTTTTGCGAGGCCTATCCCGAGTTTGAGATCTTCAGCTTTTTCACCAACGACAGTGGAACTGGACTGCCCTGGACGACGTATGCCTACCCCGGGCCGAACGGGCCTATGCGGTCGCGCCATCGTGATCCAGGTAAACGGGTGGTCGACTGGCTGGACGCGCTGCAGAGCGGGGCACAAGCTGCCGGCGCGGACGTTGCAATCAATGTAGAGAGTTTCAGCTTTGCACCGGCTGAGGCGGCGGCTATCCGGGCGCGGCTTGGCAAGCGTTATTTTCTCAACAGTGAAAACGGCGACGGACACCGTCTTGTCGGTGCGAGCGCGGGATGCAGCGAGCTTGCCACTCCGGTTGTCGGCTTGTTCGATCCGGAGTCTTTTGTGCGCGGCTTACAGCACGTTTTCAGTCCCGTGGACGGGACGGTTCGCGTGATGACCGCGAGGGCCGACGAGGGGCCCCTGCCGGGCCGGTTGCTGGAAGCATTTGCAGCCGATCCGGGCGAAGGAAGCGTTCATTGTGCGCGCCTTTTGCACAAGACCGCTGGGGACATGGTCGGGGCCGAGCATGCGGAGACGCTGATGTCGGTATGGCACCGGGTAACCGCCGCCGCCAAGACGGTTCGTCAAGTCCGCCAGCGCGGCGGCGTGAGCGTGTCTACCGCATTGACTACCGCGCGCTGGCTTACACGCCCCCTTGTTCCCGACCCGCTTAATCTGACGACTGAAGAGACCGCGGATTTCCAGGCCTATCTGTTCAGCACGGGTACCCCGGATCAGGATGCCAATCTGTGTTACATCCTCGGCAAACCTGTTTTCATCGGTTCCAGTGTCGTTTGGATGACACGTTGGTGTTTGCAGGATGCCATCGACACTTTGCGTGTTGCTCGCAACGCCTTGCGACCGGTTTTGGAGAATCTCTCCGGGACGATGCATGACGAGATGGCGCTGTATGACGCGCGGATTGGCGCTTTTATCTGCACGCTTGAAACGAGCAAGAATGTCGTGCACTACCAGCATGCACTGGATATTTCCGATCAGCCGCGGTTCGGGGCGAATCCACTGGATTTCGACGACAACATTCAGTACGACCAGCGGGCCCTGGAGTTGCGGAAAATCGCGCGTGCGGAGGTTGACAACTGTCTGGAGCTTATTGAGCTGCTTGATGTGTTTCCCGTTGACCGTCTGCTTGCCTGCGCGGACCGGCCGGAGGACGAGACGGTATTCATCTTCAGTCCGCGGTTGAAAGAGCATCTTCAGCTCAAGGTGCAAACCATGCTGGATCACTGGCACGAGTACGAGCAGCGGTTTCCCACGTCGAAAGTGTACGAATTCGAACCGTCTTTGGCGGCGTCTGACGGAACCCTGAATTCATGGATTAAGGGGAACAGCGACAGCAACGGGTAGTGTCAGAAGTTTCACACAAAGCATGAAAAGAGGCACCGGTTGACGATAATGGGCGACGAGAAGGGACAACGAGTGGCGATTGCCGCAATCGTCCGCCGCTCGCGTCGCCCGTTCTCGTCCACCTCAATAGACGGAAAAGGAAGCAGCATGAGTGTTATCGGGACTTTATCATCGCCCCGCAGAGGCGCCCAATACAAGCGCGGACGGCGTGCGGGGGGTGCGGCGTTGTTGCTTAGCGTGTTGACGGCATTGGCATGGGGTCCGTGCCCGGTAAATGCGGATACGTGCTACGTTTCCACAAGGACCGGTGACGACGCCAATTCCGGGGTGGATCGCGGCAATGCCTGGGCGACGCTGTCGCATGCGACAGTTCACGCGGGTGACGGGGACACTCTGCACGTTGGGGGAGGGATTTATAGGCTGGATCGAACCATCACTGTCGAGAAGGCCGTGCGCATTACGGGCGGGGGTGACGACGGCGAGGCTATTCTGGATGGGCGCGGTGCTCATACGTGCCTGCAAATCTCTCATCCGGAGGCGGTCGTCGAAGGGTTGACCATCCGCAACGGGTATGGCAATCCCGGTGGCGTGCTTCTTGAATCCGGCACCTTGCGCAAGTGCACTGTCAGCGGCAATATCACCGGCAGTTGGACGGATCATACCTTTGTCGGCGGAATTCTGGCACGGGGAAGCGACAGCCGCGTTGAAAACTGTATGATTTCCGGAAACCGCGGCGGGCGCTGGGGTGTGGGTGGCGCGGAGATCGCGGAGGGGGCCCTTTTGCGGAATTGTCTGGTCATGGGCAACTGGGTTCTTGGATCGAACGCCAGCAGCCCCGGCGGGATCAGCGCCGGCAGTGACGCTCGTATCGAAAACTGCACGGTGGTCGGCAATCATTCACCGAACAAGAATGGCATTGGCGGTATCCGCGCCGGCAGGGGGACCGTCATCCTGCGCAACAGCATTGTGTATTTCAATCGCGGAGAAAAAGCTGATGATCTTGCCGGTGCCGGGCGTTTTACCGAATCTTCGCACAACATTGTCGGCAACTTGGCTTCGGGGCTTGACAAAAAGAACAACTCCACCGCGGCCCCTGAATTTATGGCCGGCGGAACCGGGGTTGGGGGGGGTCACCAGCCCGGTGACTACCGTCTTTTCCCGGGATCTCCCGCCATTGATGGAGGTATGAATCAGGACTGGATGGCGCATGCCGTTGGCTTGGGCGGCAACCCGCGTATCAGCGGGAATGCCGTTGACATCGGTGCGTACGAGTACCCCCTCGGTGCTTTAGCCGTTGCATTTCGTGTTACCCCGGAAAGCGGTTTTCAGGCGGAAACGGACGTCACATTTGAGGCTGGGGTGGCGGGTAAGAATATCGAAGGCCTTCAGTACGACTGGGATTTCGAGAATGACGGTAAGATTGACGCATCCGGACCGGATAAGAAAGAAGTAACGCATGGTTACAAGCAAAGCGGTTTGAAGACAGTGAGACTGGCCGTGCGCAATGATGCGGGAGATGAGTCAGAGGCCGTTGTGGTGGATGTTGTGCGGATTGGTCCTCGTGAGGTGTATCTGGCCCAGGCGGGTCAGGTGCCGGTTTTTCCTTTTGACAGCTGGGAGACGGCGGCCGCCAGTCTGGCCAATGCTGTTGATGCGGCGGTTTCGGGTGCGACAATCCACGTTGGCGAAGGGGTTTACGCTCCCGCGGCGACGGTGGTGGTCGATCGCGGCATAGCAATCGTTGGCGTGGAAGGGGCAACCAAGACATTTCTGGATGGTCGCGACAGGGTTCGCTGCCTCCGTCTCCGTCATTCTGAAGCGACGCTCGAAGGAATCACGATCATTCACGACGGAGCGGATAACGTTCGCGACTTCGGCGCTGTCGGCGACGGTGAAGCGAACGACGCACCGGCCATTCAAGCCGCGCTTGAGGCGGCAATGGGTGGGACCCTCGTGTTTCCGCCGGGTAACTATCGTCTCGATTCCAGCTTTGGGGTCACTGTGAGGGACAATCTGACGCTGCGTGGGACTCCAGGTGAAACTGTCCTGATTTTCAGTCGCGATCACGGTCTAAGCTTTGGAGCGCCGTCCGTGGGCGGGGGGGGCTTGCAGGCTGACGTAGCGCGGGGCGACACGGTGCTGACGCTTGAAGACGTTGATGGTATTCAGCCGGGGGACTTGGTCAGTGTAGCCGATTCGACCGTGCGTGAAACGGGATGGAAACGTCCCGGTCGGCATCTTTCGTATGTGCTTTCCGTGGATGCCGAACAAAAGACCATCGAGATTGCGCATCCCCTGAATTTCGATTTCACGCGCGAGGCTGGTGCCCGGGCAAGCCTCCACCGTCCGCACGGCAAATTGCGCCTCGAGGGGCTGGACTTTTTGGTGGGCGATCCCATGCGGACGTGGTCCTCGGGGATGCTGTCCTTCGGTGGATTGAAAGGGGCCGAATGTCGTGACCTGCGTTTTCTGGGCGTGCGCGAGCATGGTCATAATGCCATGTCCATCAGCGGTTGCCTGGACAGTAGATTTCAAAACATTTACTTCGACTGCATTCTCTATGGTGTTACCGTCGGCAACTCTCGCAACACGTTTTTCGAGGACATTAAGAGTTACAACGGGCGGCATCCCGTGGTTCCCGCCAGTTGGAGCGACGGCATCTACGTCGACGGGTTGAGCGGTGACAACAACCAGGGGATTATGGACGCGCATCCGGCGTTCAACATTCATTACAATCATGTCATTGCGACCACCGACGGTTCCTCCAACCTGCGCAGCGTAGGTGGGTCGGTGCGCAACAGTATTTTCATTTCACGAAAAGAGATCCGCTACGGTCCTTACTTTCAGAGTGTGGCTCTCGTGGATCCGGAAATCTACCGGGATTATACGTTCGAGATGGAGAATGTTCATTGGCAGGCTTCGCGTCCTATCGGTATCGGCAACTGCGGCACTGTTATTTTGCGCGATGTCCGTAATGTCAATCGACGCGGTGAAGAAGTCGGGATCAACGTCGGACCGCACGTCGGCAAGGTGGTGCTTGACAATACCAAGCCGGGCAACATCCGGGTTGCCAATGTGGAGATGGTTGGCGAGAATCGACTGAATGCCGTCCACCGTTCGCTGTCCTGGACGTCGAGCGACGGTGCCGAACAGACGTTAGAGGAGGGGTACGTGCTGGATTTCGAGAACAATCTGTTAAGTCGGGACAGCCATCAGATGCGTGCGCACGGGCGGATCTTCGCGGGGCGCCCCGGGGAACCTGTTGCCATCAAGCTGCGGATTTTCGACAACTACACGGGAGATGCCGCCAGTCAGCGCTGGGTCTACGGTGTTTTGAAATTGAAAGCGGTTGTTGACCACGCGAACGCCGGCGGCTACCAGATTCTGGAACAGCATTACCATTTTAAGCACAAGCGTGTGTCCGCTTACGGCTTGTCCTTTCAGGCCGATCCGGTGTACGTCAACCAGCCTGCCGGTCAACAGAATGCGACCCTGGAAATGGCGCTTTCCAATCCGGTGTTCGGCGCAAATGAGGGTAGCGGCGAACGCTGGTTTCAAGTGGATGTCAATCTCGGCAGCGGCAGGACAAACCCTGCGTATCACCTGTTTTATGAAATCGAGTTGTATGGGCGTAACTGAGTTCTGAATACATGATGATAAGGAAAAAAATGATGACAAAACGAGTTATGACATTTGTGTGCGCGATTCTGGCTGTGTGTGCCTTTGGTGTCGATGACGAAACCATTGTGTTTATCCGTGTCGGGACGGACTCCCGCGGTCAGCCCAACATGATTCTTGAGCGGATTCAGGCCGACGGCGGTCAACGAAACGTCATTTTCGACTCCGATATTCAGGAGACCGTGGAGACCCGCGGATACGACGATCAGCCGATACCGTTCCCCAAGGTGCAGCGGTCGCCGGACATATCGGTGCTTGGCAAGAAAATTGTTCTCCGCCGCAGCTGGACGATTTCGGTCATGAACTGGGACGGTTCCGGAGCCGTCAATGTTACCCCTTACGGGCGGGAATGGTACGATCCGCGCTGGTCGCCGGACGGGCGACGGATCGCGCTCTGCGCGGACAAGCGGGATGTCTCTGAGATATTTGTCATGGACCATGATGGCGCGAATTTGCGGAACCTCACGTGGAAGGGCAAATCCAACGAACGGTCTCCCGACTGGTCGCCGGACGGTAAGAAAATGGTTTTCATCAGTGACCGAAATGGACAATTCGAACTGTTCACCATGAACGCGATGAATGGCATGGATCAGACACGGATACTCTCGCTCGACGGCGATATTCGGGAACCTGACTGGGGGCCGCATGGACGTATCGCGTTTTCATTGCAGAAGCCGGATGGGAGTGCCGCGATTTTTTCGGTCGACCCGAACGGCGAAAACGTGACCCAGTTAACCGACGGCACATCGTGGGACGGGCATGTTGCCTGGGATGCGGCTGGTAAACGATTGGCGTTCGCGTCCAACCGAAGCGGTACATCCGATATGTGGGTTTTGGATGTCGATTCGAAAGCTCTGCGTAACGTCACCAACAACGTGGAGGAGAATGAATTCTTCCCGGTTTGGGTGCCGAAACAATTGGGCGATGAGCCGCTGGCTGTTGCCGCGACGAACGGAGCGGCGGCGAACATTGCCGGCGTGGAGTTGCCGCGGCCGCGATTACTGTTTCGGGCGGAAGACTTGCCAAGCATTCGCGCAATGGTTGGACAGGAACCCCATGCGTCCGTGTGGAAGGCGTTTCTTGGGAGTTGCGACGCTTTGCTCGATTCGGAATCCGGTGCATCGAAAAAAGTTGAGGCCTCCATTGCGTCGATCGAGGGCAATCCATCCCGGGGGCTGTACGACCGTTCCAACTGGATTGAACCTGTTTTCCACCTCGCTTTTGCCCGGCAGGTCACCGGTGAACGGCGGTATGGTGAGCGGGCCGCGGCGTGGCTTGTCAGAATCGCGAAGGAATATGCCAAGTGGCATCAGGGCATGGTTCACGAGTATCCCGTTGCCTGTGCTTACGACTGGCTGTACGATTTGTTCAAGCCGGACGATCTCAAGGTGCTGACGGGTCTTCTGCAGACCGACGCCGCGCGAGCGTACAAGAGCATCAACGACCGTTACTTCGGGGAGACCAATCTGATTGCGAGCAACTTCGCCACGCACGCCGCCGGTTCCGTTGGTCCCCTCATGCTGGCATTGTCGGGAGAGCCCGGAAGCAGGGCCGAGTGGTTGTCCGCGGCGGCCAGGCTGACCTCCATCAATCTGAACACCTGGATTGGCGAATCGGGAGATGCTTCTGAGGGGACGTCGTACTTCAACTACCCCATCAACCTGTTGACGCCGTTTTTGGTCAGCCTCAAGATCAATGAGTTACATCCCGAGACGTGGAATTCCAACCTGCGCAAGTTCGCGGATTGGTATGCCATTGTCAATGCCGGCGGGATGCTGCCGGCGCTCGGTGACAGCGACGGCGGGCCTATCAGTTTCCCCCAAGGGCTGTTGCAACTGTATCCCGACAACCAGACTGCTCGCAAATTATGGAACAGTGTTCCGCGCGCGGAAAAACCGTCCGCGAGCGTGCTTTCGCTGCTTTGGTTCGAACCTTCCGAGAATCAGCCGCAGGATTACACGGGGTTCCCCAAGGCCGCCTACTTTGACAGCCAGAATTATCAGGTTTTCCGCACGGGCTACAGTGATGATTCGCTGTTGCTCACATTCAGTCTGACGGCGGGCGGGCACGCGCACCTCGAGTGCGGCGCCGTCAGCCTACACGGTTTTGGTCAGAAACTGTTGGTCGATCCCGGCCAGGCTGTGTCCGCGGCGGACTGCCATTCGCAATTGCTGATCAACGGCGAGGGGCGGTTTTTGAATTACCAGCCAGCCAATGCTCCGCGCCAGCGTATTTCCCCGATCCAGTCCGAGGCGCTTGCGGCCGGTGCCGCGGTCAACATGGCGCCTGCCTTTGCCACGCGTCAGGTTGGTTCGCATAACGGTGCCGGGTACAGCATTCCGGCGCCGGGCATGAAACTCGAACATGGAAGTCGCGCGGTACTAATGGTGGGGGAGGACACGAGTGTGGCGCCGCCGTATTACCTTGTCTACGACGATGTGCGGGTGAATGAGAGGGAGAGTCAATATGAGCAGCTTTACATTGGGAATGCGGACATGATACCGCGGGATAACGGCGAGGGGGCCTTTGTTTTTGGCAAGCGCTATGCCGGTGCGTGGCTTGCACCCGTGGACAATGCGAAAGGAGAGGCCAGTCTCGAGTTTGACGTTGAAACGCCGGGCAACTACCAAGTCTGGGTTTACATGAAACGGAATCCGGAGTCTGGGCGTACCGGCAATTTTGCCTTCCGATTGGGTGAATCAACCTACAACGCGCTGGCCGCATTCCGTTCTAATCGTGCTGCTTGCTGGCAGTGGGGGGCGGTCATTTTCCGGGAGGGGGGGCATGCGGATCATGCGGCAACGCGTCGTCGCGTCAGTGGTGAACCCGTGGTGAGTACTGTATCGCTGGCGGCGGGCAAGCAGACACTGCGAGTGCTGCCGAGGAACACGATCTTTGCCAAGATTGCGTTGATCCCTGAAGACGAGGCGGCGGTGTTCAATGGATGGGGCGAGTTGCCATCGGGAGCGTTGGCCCGTTCACATACCGATGCCGTCATTACCGGGGATGCGTGGAAACGGCACTCTTCCGAACGTCCTCCGGCGGAGTTGCTGGTGGCATCGTTGAATCTCGAGCCGGCAATCTTTGCGCAGGACAGCTTCAGCTTCAACACGCGTTTTCATGGGCAGCAGTTCATTACGCTTCCGCGCGGGAGGCTGATCAAGCGGCAAGCGGCGTCCAATTTCCTTACGCTACTGTATGCGTATCTGCCGGGCATGGAACAGCCTGCGATAAGGCGGGAGAAGAACGGTGCGGTCATACGTTGGGAACACGCGGTTGACACGGTCACGACAACGGAGACGGAAATACTTGTGCGTCGAGAGCGTGATGACGGTAAACAGGAGGTCTTCCGGTACAAGCGTCCGCAGTGGTAACGCGGTCCTCCGGGCCGCACACCTGCGAATGGGCAGGTCTGGAGACGTACCCTGCTTTTCGCGCCGGATTGTAATGCGGTCCTCCGGGCCGCAAAAATCTAAGAGAAACGCAAGTATCAAAACAAAAGGAACATTCATTACGTACGTGCTACCAACAAAAAAAACATGCCGCTTCACATTGATCGAGTTACTCGTTGTAATTGCCATCATCGGGATACTCGCGAGCATGTTGCTTCCCGCGCTTTCACGTGCCAAACAGCGTGCTCAGCGCGTCCTGTGCGGCGGTCAGTTGCGGCAGCTGTATATGTCTTTCTACACCTATCGCGAGACGTTTGACGATCATTTTTGGGGATTCTGAACGTGAACCAAAACTTCAGGAAGCACTGCAAAAAAAGGGAAACGGTATGCTGAATCATGGACGAACACGACTGACCGCGATTGTTTTAGGAGTGGGGCTGTTTACGCGAGCGGCAACCGGTGCACCATCGCATCTTGTACTCGACGATTGTGAAGGAGAGATACGATGGTCGTGCAACCATGCCGAGGTCACGCGAAGCGACGACGCGTCGCAAGGCAAGTACGCGATTGGTGTTGAGGTTGATAGGCCGTTGGATGTGGAGTTGCATTTTGACGGATTCGAGCACGGCGAGGTAGACCTTTCGGAGTTCGACCTGATTGCGTTCGATTACAAGTTGTCGGGGCCGGGGGAGTACTTGGACTTTGTCATTCGCCAGTATCCGCTTAACGCCGGGCGTCGAGGCAATTTCTATCCCATTGACCAAGCCGATCCACGCGATGTCTGGGCAACCAAGATTCTGCCGTTGGAAGGTCCGGAAAACCTGTCCTTGCATCTTGAGGAATTCGATCCCCAGGCGCGCGAGATGTACTTTCGTATTACGGTGGATCCGGGGTTGGAGCCGTTGCGATTGCTGGTTGACAACGTGCGCGTTATGAAGAATCCGATGGGGATTCGTCCCATCACGTTTGGGCGCTATTTCCGGCGGACCGACGGCAGTGTTCTTTATCAGTATCGGATACCGGTGCGGAACAGGAGCGACGAGCCCATCTCCGTTCTTCTGCGTCCGGATACCAGCGGCATCGAGTCCTTCAACGTGCGGATGGGATTGGAGCGCTTAATGGTAGCGCCCGGTGAAACGGAGTATGCCAGTGTATCCATTATCATTCCGGCGGGAGTGGTCAAGAACACCGCTGCGTATGTGGCCGAAGAACTGGTTGTCAATGTTGCGTTGGAAGATACGCCGGGCGTCCAGCTGCCTACGCGGCTGATCGCCAGTGTACCTCCTGAAGAGTTCAGGCATCCGTCGCTGCTCGGTACGGAGACGCAGTTGAAGGACGTGCTGAAACGCGTGGAGTCCTTTCCCGCGTTGGAGCGTACGTGGAAGCAAGTGGTGCGCAAGGCGGACGAAGCGATTAAGAACCAACCCGCCATACCGGACTACAATGGCGGTGGCGTAACCACGTGCTACGTGGACGGAACCAAGTTGACACCGATGCAGCGGGACGGGGTCCCTTTCCGCGAGTATGTCTGTTCCAAATGCGGTCGCGTGTATCATGGCAAACGTTTTGACAGTGGATTCTCCGGTGCGGGGGGCTGGTATGGCACGCATCAGCAGCTGGTTCAGGACGTTCTTTACACCGCGCTGGTTTATCGTGTGACGGGAGAGCCCCGTTACGGTTTGCGCGCGGCCGAAATCATGAACGGGTACACCGAGAAGTATCTCACGTACGACATGCTGTTTCCGAACGACAAGTATATACCGCTGGCCGAAGCGTCGCCGTCCTCGCGCCGTATCTGCGGCTGGCATTTCATGGAGAATCGGTGGTTGCAATACATGGCCATTGCGTTTGACCTTCTCGCGGACACCGACGTCATGAGCGAGGAGGAGCGGGAGGCTTTTCGTGAGCGCGCCCTTCGACCGGCGGCCCAGAAGACCACGGAAAACGAAGTGGGGCTCAATAATATTCAGTTGCCGAACTCGCTGGCGCAGATTTGCGCGGGTTTCGCGCTTGACGATCCCGTCCTTGTTTACTATGGAACCCGCGAAAGCCGCGGGGTCATTGCCAACATCCGGCAGAATCTTCTGGATGACGGGACGTGGGCGGAGTCCCCAAACTACATCAACCTTGTGGCCCACGAACTGCCGCCGTTCCTGTACTTGATGAAGCGGGCGGGTATCGAGGCGTACACGCCCAGGATTATGCGCCTGTACAGCGAACCGCCGAAGATGGCCAACCCCGCCGGGCGCCAGCCGAACTTCGGCGACGGTTCCGGTGTCCCGTTGAAGGGGTGGGCGGCGCACGCGCTTCTGCCGTGGCTGGACACAGGGGACCCTGAGCTTGGCAAGGTAGTGGCGCGATATGGACGACAACCGGTACGGGGGCTGACGGAACTCATGGTTCTGATGGCCATGGACAGGCCACTTCCCGAACAAGAGAAAAGCACTGCGCTCGGGTGTGTCGATTTTCCTGATTCCGGGTATCTTTTTCTGCGCAACGAGGCGGAAGACCTGTGGTTTGCCATGACGTATGGGCGTCACGTCGGGCACGGACATTACGACCGGCTCGGGTTCGAACTGTACGGGGCGGGGGGGCCTGCAGGCCGTAGACGACGGCGCCGGGCCGTACGACAAATACCATGACGAGTTCGACGTGCGTACGTTGGCGCACAACACCATGCTGGTGGACATGCAGAACCATTTTCCGGGGAATGGTCACAAGCTGGTGTGGGATGTCGAGGGTATGCCGCGAGTCGCGTCCGCGGGCAGCGACCAGCTTGCGGAAGACGTCTGGATGGAGCGCAACGTGGTTATGTTCCCGGGGGCTGTTTTGCTTATCGATGCGTTGGTGTCGGACAGGCAGCGCACGTATGACTGGGCCTATCACAACGTGGGGTCTCGTGTGGCCGGGCCGGAGTTGTCGCCAGCCGAACCGCTTGCCGAGGATGGGCCGTATTCGTATTTGCTGGACCTGGAGAAGGGGGGCGTCGATGAAACTTGGAGCGTAGAGTTTCGTCAGGAGGCATCCGAGGAGGACCCACTGGGGCGGGGGCTGAAGCTCACGCAACTGGGCGTTCCCGGCACGCAACTGTTTGGTGCCAGAACAGGGCATGGGCACGGTCATAACCGCATGGCTTCCACGCTCTTGTCTCGGCGCACGGGGAAACGCGCGGTATACGTGACCCTTCTTGAGCCCTTGGCGGAGGGGGTGAGTGTTTCCGCCTACGCTATGCAAGGTCAAACCATTGCGGACGACACTGTTTCAGTGTCCGTGACCGTGGGCGACCGGAGATGGGATGTGCGTGTCAATCTCGGCTCGGAAGATGTGGTTAAAACACCGAAGGTCGAGGTGAAAGACGCAGGGGCGCGGTAGAGTTGAACGACTCGAGCGAAGGCTATTTCGCAAGAGTCTAAAGAACCAACAAAGGAAAACGATTGATGTTTGTAAGGCTTACTTTGACCACTGTGTTTGTCGGTTTGGTCTTTTCGGCGCTGGGCGCCGAGGCGCCGAGACTGCCTTTTGCGCCGCCGCCGCCGGTTGGGGAGCATCCCCGAATTTACTTGACCCCCGGCGACCTGCCGGCATTGCGTGCTCGTTTCACGCCTCCCTGGCTTGAACAGTTGCCGGCCTGTCAACGAGTTGTGAGCCGCGCTCGGTCCGCGGCGGATCCGGATTCGGGTTTTGGCAAGGCACTGTCGAAGTATGCGGCCGGCGAAGCGGGTATGGACGCGAACATCAGTGAGTCGTTGGTGTGCCTGGCGCTGGGGTATTTGGCTTTGGACGAGGCGGAATTCGCGGAGGCCGCGTTACCGGCCGCATTGCGCGCGCTGGGGAACGGTCATGGCAACATGTGGTTGCGTGCGACGCTGTATGACTGGCTGTTCAACGCCATGGATAACGAGCAGCGTGAAGTCGCCCGAAGCGCGCTCGGTTCCGCGTGTGCAAAAGGGTTTGCCGCGCACAGCAAGCCTTACCGAGACCACGGGATGGATCCGAATGTAACCACGTATCGTGTTCATAACTGGATACCGCACATTATCGGTGGCGAATTTTTAATGGGGGTCATGGCAATTGAAGGCGAAGAAGGCTACGAAGAGAAATGGCTGGAGGCCGGTGCCGCGGCGATGGTGGATTTCCTGCACGTGGGAACGGGAGCGGATGGCGCCGGTTGGGAAGGCGTAAGCTATTATGGGTTCGGCTTGAACCAGGGGACCTTTGCCGTGGACGGTTTGGCGCGGCGCGGATACCCGGCCATGCCCGAGCGTCTGCGGCACATCGGAACATGGTTGCTTTACGAGCGTTTACCCTGGCCGGGTGAATGGAATATGACTCACGATTCATGGATGACACCGTTCAATTCGATCTGGAAGCGGGTGGCCGCTCAATGGCCGGATGAGAAGAGTGCTCGCCTGGCCGCGCAGTTGCTTCCCACGGGCCAGAATAACAACCTCATCGCGGATGCCCTGTGGGGATTCCCGCCTGACAGTGAGCTGACTCTTGAAACCCTCGATCTTTCCCTGGCCAAGTACTTTCCCTTCCGCCAACAGGTGGAGATGCGCGGCGATTGGAGTGAGGACGCCATCAAAGTTCACTTCGAGAGCAAGTTCCATGGCGTTCCCGGGCGTCCGGGGCACCAGCATGCCGACCGCAATCATTTCACCCTGCATGCGCACGGTCAATCCTGGGCCATTGACAGCGGTGTTCACTGGCCGTGGACGGAAGGGCACAACGCCATCCTGATCGACGGTATCGGGCAGGGGCAGTTTTGTCCGTCCGGGCGTATCTGTGCGTATCACCATGGTGAGTTTGCCACCGTGGCGCGGGGCGACGCGAAAAAGGCCTACGATTACGAAATTTATTTTCCGCCGTTCCGCGTGGACAACGAGTGGCATGGTGATATGCCCGATGGCGGCGAGGCTTGGGAGTATCTCTTTTTCAATGCCGCGCGCCGTTCTCATAATCCCGTGAAGCGAGCCTATCGTTCGCTGTTTTTTATGCGCGGGGACCATTCTTACCTGATGGTTGTCGACGACATCCAGAAAGATGACGAGCGCCATCTGTACGAATGGCTGTTACAGACACCGCTCAGCAATGTGCTCGACATGTCCCGGGAAAACGGTCTGACCATTCGTCCGCGCTGGTCCGGTGAATATCTGGAGACCGATCGTGCATCCGGTGCCTGCGCGCCTCTTGCTCTGACATTTACCGCACCCGAGACCGGCGAGTACGATCTGTATTACCTGCGATCCGGGCATCGTTCAAACAGTTGGAATTATCGCTGGACGGTTACATTCAACGACGAGTCGACACCTCAATTCGTCGGTTCTTCCGAGTGGCGGTGGGCGCGTATCGGCAGGATGCAGCCGGGCGAGAACAAAGTACGTATCCAGCTCCTTGTTGGAGACAGGCTGCGCGTGGCGCGGTTCGCGCGGATTCCCGCGGGGGCTTTGCCACCCGACAGGTTGACCGACATGGACGACTTTCAGGGGGAGTTTTTATCTGTTGGGGAGGAAACACCGGACAACTGGAAACGCGTGCCCGCCGATCCGAACCCCGCCCGCTGCGACGTCATTGCTCTGACGCCCGACGATGTGAAGGTGACGCCGGACTATTACGCTCGTGTGGCTGACGACGGCAAGAAGAAGGGGGCGCAGTACCGCATACGTCTGGGTGCCACGGCGGTTGCGCCGCGTTTCCGCACTGTACTCATCCCCTGGCGCGAAGGGGTGCATGGTGAACCGACCGTGACCGCTGACGATCACAACGCCACGCTGGAATGGCCCGACGGTACGGTTGACCGCTGGACGTTTGCAAGCAGTGGCGCGATTTACAGTGACCGGCGGGACGCGGCGGCAGTGGAACGCCATCAAGCCGACAGCGTACGTTGGCTGGCTGCTCATCTTACGCGCTGGGAAGTCAAGGGGCAATTACGGCTTTACATGGCTCGCCCCAGTGCTGTTGTGAGTTTGCATGAGGACACCCTGAGCATCAGCGGCAGTGGGTGGCTGAAGTTACGTGCGTGTGACGTGGACGTGACACGTGTTGTTGCCAACGGTCGGGAACTGCCCTTCGACCGTTTCGGCGCGGATGTGCTGGTGGATGAAGTGTACTGAGATGGCACCCCGGCGTTCAGTGGTGTACAGTTGAACAGCTTGGTTTTGCAGGAGCCTCTCAGGTTTTTCCCGAGTCCTTGCCCCCAACATTCCAACATTCCAGTATTCCATGGCATGGCAGTGAAAGGTTCATCTTCTCATGCATAGCAAAGAGTATCTCGAGTCCTCCCTCGATGCGTTGTCGTTCCCGATTCGTCTCATTGGAAATTACGAGGCAGGGGACGCTCCGTCGGCGTTGAGTTTTTACCAGTCGTTCACACGCGGCGTTTACGACCTCACGATCAAGCTTGAAGAGCCGGAGCACAATCAACTGCTTTTAATCCTGCTGGACGACAAGCCGATCGAGGCTCTTGGCGTACCGTTCTGGGGGGACAGCGACGACAATTGGCCGGAGTCCCGGCGCGACCGTGTGACTGGCGAAACGTATGAGTTTACGCAGGATGTCAAGAAACGCTATGGCTTGCCTCAACTTTATGAAAAGCGGCGGGAAAAGCGACGCACCTGGGATCTCAAAGCCTCTTTCGCGGTGCAGGATGACGGTGTTCACAAACTCACGGTGGTTAACGCAAACGGCGACCGTTGCGGCCCGGTGTTTTACAAAGGTGACGGTGTGTCCATTGTTGACGTGACGGTTGCGAAGGGGGCCCTTCGTGCGCCGGATACGTTTGCGCGTCGTAATCCGGGCCTGCCCATGCTTGACGCCTGGGGATGGATGGTGTATGTGGATTTCGACAATCCAAGCGAACGCGAAACAGCGTCATCGCACGTTCTTTCCGAAGGGATTATGCGCGCCAAAAAGTGGGGTGCGAACCTGCTGGAGGTGAATCCGGCGGTTCACGATGGGCATTTCTTCGATTTCGAAGCGCACGGCGGCCCTGTGCCGGGGACCATTAAGAGTGAGCGTACCAGCTGGACGACAGCAGAATTGCGGGATCTTTTTGTGCGGTGCCACGAACAGGGCATGCTGGTTGAACTGTTCCTGTTTGCCATCGGTGGTTTTGAGTCGTTTCGTACGCTCACTCCGGACCAAATATCGTATTTCTACGAGCACATTTACCAGTTGTTCGGCTGCGGCAAGACTCGTGAAGAAACAGAAGCGGCCATTGACGGTGTGATTTACGAAATGTTCCCGCACGACGCGCCGCGGCAGACCGACGAGGGCTGGGTCAACAACCCCGGTCTCGCGCAAACAGTTTCCGGTGGTGTTACCGGGACGGCCATGGAATTGAAGAACAACGGGTTTTCCGCGGCATTCGCGAACTACACCGCGCATTGGGTAGGGGCCCCAGCTCATCATACCGGGTACGATTGTCTTTTCCCGGCCGTTCCCTATCCCAAAGAGTTTTACCAGCGTGAAGGGGAAATCGCCGTCTCGTACCTGCAGGGTTGCGCGGAAAGCAGACGGTTATTCGAGAATGGCATGCTTCGAACCGGGTATGCCGGCATGGGGATGCCGGGGCGCACTGCGGCACCCGACTGGATTGTTGCTCAGTTGCAGGGGTTCGCGCAACGGCGTTGGCGTGATGAGGACGATAGTGTGGCAAGCCTCCTGTGCTGGGAAGCGTTGAACGGTGAGATCTGTCCCGAACCGACGAAACGTGCCTTGTATGCCGCCAGTCAAGATCCGATAAGGGCATGCGTGACAGGGGAGCTGACGGATACCGGGCGAGGGGGAACCATAGACATGAAACGGCTGGTGAAGCGAGCGCCGGAAGAAGATCTTGTGCGGCTTTTGCCCCGTCACGACTATCCGAGTTCCTGCCGGTTCCTGAGGAACCAGGAGATTGAAATCCTGCATTTTCCGGGCAAAGACTACAACGTTATGCAACTGGATCTTACGCGGTCGGCGCGTTTCTATGCTAACGGATGCTTGGCGCAAGCATTCGCCCCCCTGTTTTGCAACGGCGCGGACGGCGACTCGGTGACCCATTTTAGCGAGGCTTATCGGGTTGTCGAGGCCGGCGGTGCGCTTGCCGCGGTTGAACAGACATTTGCCGTTCGGCACAGTTTTTATCGCTACGATGAAACCCGTCGCTTACGGTTGCTCAGCGATGTCCCGGGAATCCGTATTAACGTTTGGCGTACAACATCCGGTGATGGGCCGCGGGAGTGTCGAATCAGTAACATCATGGGATTCAGCTCGGCGTACACAGCCGCTTGTCGGCTCGGGGATGCCGGCGGCTTAACCGTCGAGCTTCGCGACTCAACCGGCGTTTTGCCGAATGCCCTCATTCGAGTCACTTGCCGGGGCGTTGCAGTCGATAATGTACGGGCGGAGAATGCACTTGTTTTTGACACGGCGTTAGAAGAGGTGCACGCGCTGGACATCACGGTTCTGTTTGCTGCTGGGCATTTAGAAGGCCTTGACCTGGTGACACTGGAGCGGCTGGCGGACTCGCTTTTCGAGGTTGCGCAAGAGGATATTGGAGCACCTGGTACGGCTATTGCTTTTGCCAATACGCTGGGAGTGTCGCATACGGCTTTGTCGGCGCTCACGGGGAATGTGCGCGGTCCCGTGCGAGTTAAGGAGGATGGCTGGTGGCATTATCGTGGTTTGACCGAGTCTGACGAGTTCCCCGCGGTTCATTTTGTGAAGCTTCACTTGCGGAACGGCGACACCGCGGAACTCGCCGAGGCACGCTTCCCGATTGACGACGAATTGACATGGGGATGGGGTTCGCAATACCAACTGTTGCTGTCGGATGTGGCGCGGGACGGCGAATGGTTCTCGGCCCATATCCGAGTGTGTACCACAACGCCGTTCCTGTTCGCGCCGCGTGTACGGTTGCGCGAGGTCCCCGGCAGCATGACACTGAATGGGGCCCCCTGGGATTATGCCGACGGAACCGACGTTTTTCTGCCCAATGCAGTTGGCGATTACGACCTGCGGTGGACGCAGGGAACGGTGTCAAAGCCGCGGCTTTGTCGGACGTTTGCCACGGTTCGAAAATGCGAGTTTGACGGTGCGCATCTGCATCTCGAGCTTTGCAAGCCGCCGCATGTGGTCAAGGACGTGGGAACCCACCGGTATTTTGCGCTTGTCGACACGGGCCTTGAGCGTAAAGTGTATCCGGTTGAACTCGGTGTAACGCGGCTGTGTTTGTCTCATACCTCGGACTAGACTGCATTATTCCCCACAAAGATGGTGTGTTGATTTCAAGAGTTGTTCGGAGTTTGTTCAGTGACAGTAGTTGAGCGAAAACGGTGTTTGGTTGACAACGACCGCGCGCATTGTTATGAGCAGTTTTCTCATGACGGCGCACCGGGCGGACATGGGCGGTTTGCCTTTTTCGGTCATTCGTTTCTTAAGTGCGGCCAGGGCCGGTATCCTGTTACCGGCTGCGATGGACGCCATATACAGTGCCTGGCGCAGTTTGGCCGGTCCTCTTCGGGTAATGTGTGTGCCGCCCCTGACACTGGTGCCGGATTCCCGTATCCTGGGAGCAAGCCCAGCATAGCTTCCGAGCGAACGGGACCGTCTGAAGTTCGCCATTGGGCCACATTCAGCCAAGACGGTAACTGCGGTGATGAAGCCGACTCCGGGGATGGATTGCATCAGCTTGATGTCTTTTCTCAGATCGGCATGCTCGTCAGTCCAGGCACGCAGTGCTTTGTCGATTTTGCTCAACGCTTTTTCCAGGTTGCAGACGACGCTTCTCTGTATGGTGGCGACAGTAGAACCGGCAGCCATTTCCGTGAGACGCATGCGGGCTGCGGCCAAGTCGCTGACAAGAGCGTCACGAAGACGGTTACGTTCCCGAAGTTCCCGGTAGTGAGACGGCATGGCGGGTTTCGGATCAGGCATGCGCTCGGCACCGTACCGCGCCAGCACCGCAGCGTCGATCGCGTCGGTCTTGTTCCGCAACTTCAGGCTCCTTGCATAGTCCCGGATCGCCCGTGCATCATCAATGACCGGCCGCAGAGCGGCATTTTTATCGGTGAGCATGGTCGCCAGTTCGATCGAATAACGGCCGGTTGCTTCCATAACGCATCGCAGGACCGTCGATCTTCCTGTCCTCCTGGCACTGGCCCACGCCAGCATCTCGTCGACGCCCTGCGACGTTCTCTCGAACGTTCCCGTCGGGATGTCACGGATGTCACGGGCCGGCTGGCCGCAGGCGACCGGCAGATGAATACCGACATCAAACGTGGCTTTTGCCACATCGATGCCCAGCCAGGCGGTTTGTGGCGCAGGTGGTTCGTTTGTTTGCATTTCCAAGCTCCTTGTCTTAAGTTGATTGGAGTGCCCGTCCGACCACTCTTGCATCACATGCGGGTTTCGTACCCGGGATGGCTGTACGGTCTTCCGACGGAGCACGGTAGCGGGAGACGGCGAAATCTTTGTGACGGGCTTGCCGCAAGCGGTGCCCTCGACACAAAAACGCTCGTCTCCCGCGATTCTTTCCGCCGTGGTTTCGACGGCAAGAATCGTTTCTACCATAACCCCAAGCTGACGACTCTCCGACTGCTGCCTCCGCTCCGACGAGTATGGAGACCCATTCTCGCGGAGGCGCATTCGTCCAGAGTGACGACAAAGGTGAACATACAAGACTCGAAGGCTCAAAGCACGTTATTGTGCGTGTCCGCTTTTTTTGCGGACCTTGCCGCGTGGTGTCATCAGTAACGCGGTCCTCCGGGCCGCCCGTGTTATGTCGGTAAAGCGCGGGCCTGGCACCCCCTGGTACTTGTGTGTGAGTGTGTGAGTGTGTGGGTGCGATGCACTCCCATACCCACGAACCCCCAAACTGCCATACTGCGCTGTACGTGTGGGTGTGTGGGTGCGATGCACTCCCATACTCACAAACCCCCAAACTCCCATACTGCGCTGTACGTGTGGGTGTGTGAGTGCGATGCACTCCCATACTCACGAACTCCCAAACTCCCATACTGCGCTGTACGTGTGGGTGTGTGGGTGCGATGCACTCCCATACCCACGAACTCCCAAACTCCCATACTGCGCTGTACGTGTGGGTGACTTATCCCCATACTGCGATGGCGAACCACGCGGGCCTGGAGCCGTGCGGTACCAGGGCTGTTTCTTTCTATGGGATTGAGTGCCTACCACGAAGAGTGGCACGGGGCGGTCCGCACAGTGAGCCATCTCGGCTGGGGACCATCCGAGCCACTTAAGGTTCTTGCATGACTGAGAATGAAACAGTGCTGCCGCGCTGCTGGGGTTCAGAGCTTGGCTTATTGTGCTTCCTGTTGGTAGCGTTTGAGGGTTGCCAGTTCGCGCGGGAGGTGGGTTTCGTAGGGTTCCCAGTTGATCCATTCGCCGCTGATGTATCCGCTGTAGTCCGCGTCAAGCAGCAGTTCGATTGTCCGTTTGTGATCGATTTCGCCTTCGCCGATGGGGACCAGTTTGACGTTTTCGCCTACGCCGTCGTGTGCGTGCACGTGACGTATCCACTGTTGCAGACAGGAAAAACTTTCGTCGATTGTTGCTTCGTGGGTGCGGACGGGATGCATGATATCCCAGTTGCAGGCGATTGCTGGATGGCTGACTCGCGACAGGACAGCTGCGACGTTCTTTGGGTCGCACCATGCATCGTGGGTTTCCATGCACAGCGTGACACCACGTTCAGCGGCGTGGTCGGCAACTTTCCCCAGGCTTTTTGCGACGAGGTCAATGGCCTGTTCCCGGTCGAGTCCTTCACCGAGGATGCCTCCGAAGACCCGCATGCGCGAGACCTCGAGGTCACCGGCGAGATCGATGCGTTCATGGGTTTGTTCAATCACGTCGTCTGTCTGTGCCGGGTCCGCATACCGTAAAGAGGTTGCCAGGCAGCACATGTGTATTCCACTGCGCAGCACGTTATCGCGAATGGCTATGCGGCGCGCGGGCGTGGCTTCGACTTCCACCCCGTGTCGATGACCGCTGTCAAGCCTGGGTTCAATGCCGTCGTATCCGTAGCGCCGTGCTGTTTTCAGGACCTCCTGCAAGTCCAGGGTCGGTGTCGAAAATGTCATGAACGAATACTTCATGGTCTGCTCCATATTCAGTGTAGGGTGAACGCTTCCATGCCTGTCGGCAATCGAGTGTGTGGCCGTGATGCTCAAAAAATAACGCGTAATGCCGAGGGTGCAACGGCATGTGGACGGGAGCCTTATCTGGTTAATCCATCAATCTCAAAGGCTCAAAGGCTTGAAGAACGATAGCCTATTGGTCTTTGGCCTTGGTTGCGGCCCTGAGGACCGCATTACTGGCCGGCGCACAAGTAAAGCGGGTCTCCAGCCCCGCACATGCGCCGGGGTTGCAGCCCACGGATCGGTGGCAACGCTGACACCGGCCGGCTCCAGCCCCGCACATGCGCCGGGGTTGCAGCCCTGAGGACCGCATTACTTGAATTTCCCTTGGGGTAATTCTGAACGTCCTCTTGAACCGTCAGAGCTCTACGCCGTGGTATCCGTCGGTATGATTCGTCTCATTCCAGCAGGGTGGCATGCAGTGTGATTTCCGGGCCTGCCAGGGCTTTGGAGACCGGGCATCCTTCCTTTGCCATGGTGGCGTGTTTTTGGAAAGTGTCTTCGTCGATGTTCGGAATGCGGGCTTTGGTTTTCAGGTCAATACGATTGATCTCGAAACCGTCGTCAACCGCCACCAAGCTTACGTTAGCGGACGTTTCGATGCTGTCCGGTGTGTAGCCGGCCTCTCCGAGCAGGTGCGACAGGGCCATTGAGAAACAGCCGGCGTGCGCGGCCCCGATCAATTCTTCGGGGTTGGTACCGGTTCCTTCTTCAAAGCGAGATTTGAAGGAGTATTGGCCTTCGAATGCGCCGCTTCCGAGCTTCATTGTTCCGGTTCCCTGCTGAAGGTTTCCTTTCCATACGGCACTTGCACTTCGTGTTGTCATGATGACCTCCTTTTTCAAATAGACTCTTGCGAAATAGCCTTCGCGCGAGTCGATCGTGGTTCTTAGTTCTTGGTTCAAAAACGACGAACTAAGAACTAAGAACGAGAATTGCGGGAAACGACATGTCGCAATTCTCTCAGTTTCTCGAAGTCGGCACGAATTCCGTCGGCCGGCAGCGGAAACCGCATGGCTGCCGCGGGATGATACGTGATCATATACTGTACTCCATCCTTCTCGAAAATGTTGCCGTGGGTTTGGGCAAGCTTGATATTTGTTTCCAGGCTCTGTTGTGCCGCCGCCCTGCCCAGCAGTACAACTAATGTCGGTTTTATACAGGCGATTTGTTTTGTCAGCCACCGATCTCGACAAACGGCCAACTCCAACGGCTTGGGATCCCGGTTGTTCGGTGGTCGGCACTTGACGCTGCTGGTTATGAACAGCTGGTTCCGTGACATGCCGCAACCCCTGAGTACATCATCCAGAAAAGCCCCGGCTTGACCGCGGAACGGTTGTCCCTGAATGT
>JAIPIM010000010.1 GCA_021734725.1 Minisyncoccota bacterium
CATAGCGCCTGCTCGAACAAGACCGCTGGAAGCGAAGGATGTCGAGAATGAATTTCATAAGGCATTGAATGACCGCATTCTACCTGTCCGCGTAGCAGGTCGTGTGGAAGGTCGGCTGTTTGTGCAGGAACGAACACTGCGCAAGGCGCGCCAGGCATTTTGGGAATGGGCGGCTGAACGACTCCAGGCGGACCATGGAGTTTCAGCCGGCGAACGCGGGATCCGGTGTTTTGAGGAAATGTATTCGCGCACAGTGGAGGGACCCCCTGTTGAGCACTGCATAACCGTGCGGGTTGCCGGCGCTCGGGCAAATCCCCGGCAAGGCGCTCGGACGACACGTGCGCTAAACGAACCCAAGCTGGAGGACGGTGATGAGGTCGTGCTGCCGGATTTCTGTGGGGAGGGCGGCCTTGCGGAGGTACGCAGGCATATTTCTGAGTGTTACAACGCGGGTATTCGCCGCTTCCGAGTGACGTCATTGTGGAACCTGCCCCTGCTTTCCGATTACAAGGACATCGCGGTTACTGCTTCGTTTCCACTGCCTGTCGCAAACTCTCTTGCGTTCGAGGAGCTACGCAGTTTGAATGTCGACCGGGCGGCTGCCTGGGTGGAATTGGATCGCGCGGCTCTTGACGACCTTGTGAAACGCTTGTCCGGGGCGGTCGAAGTCTTTGCGTACGGCCGGATTCCAATCCTGACGACGCGCGCCTATCTTCCAGCGAAAGGGCGCGTGACGGATGCCCGGGGCAACGGTTTCACAATTGCGGTTGAAGGCGAGCTTACGCGGCTGTACCCGGATAAAGTTATGCGTCTCCCGGTGCCGAAGGGGGCCCACGAGTACATCGACCTGACGCATGCCGACCCCGGCGAACAAGAAACATCCAATGTCAACATAGACCGGTCATGGGCGTAAAATACTAGGCCCAAACGACCAGGAACTAAGAACAAGAATTGCGAAAAACGACACATTCAAACCACGCATTGCAACACCTTGTATGCGTATGTCCCCAATTACCACAACGCGGGTCGCCGGGTGGAACCGCCTCCCACATTTGTTTAGTGCTGTCTCCTACGTTTGTTTGTTAGCTGCTGGTTCCACGTTTGTGTGTTGTTGCCCCCTCCCACGTTTGTCTGTTTACTCCCGGTCCGGAAGTTCGACGATTGAGAGCCAGAAGCTTTCGATGGATTGTACAACTTTGACGAACTGGTCCAGGTCCAGTGGCTTGCGCACGTAACAATTGACGTGCAGCTGGTAGGCTCGCAGGATATCTTCGTCGGCAGCCGATGTTGTGAGGATGACCACGGGGATATCGCTAAGGTCGGGGTCGCTCTTGATTTCCTCGAGAACCTGGCGTCCGTCTTTGCGGGGCAGGTTGAGGTCCAGCAATATGAGATCGGGTCGCGGAGCATCCGTGTAGTTGCCGCGGCGGTACAGGTAGTCGCTCGCCTCTTCCCCGTCCATTACCACGTGCAGATTATTGTTCAGTTTGTTTTCCTCGAGTGCGACCTTTGTAAGTTCTATATCTCCCGGGTTGTCTTCAACCAGGAGAATCCGTATGGGGCGTCCGTTCGTACGCATCTTGTCCCTCCTTTGGCAACGTGAAATAAAACCGTGTGCCGTCCGAATATGTTGTATCCAGCCAAATGGTTCCGCCATGGCGTTCGACAATTTTTTTACACACAGCCAGACCGATGCCGGTTCCGGAAAACTCGGTACGGCTGTGGAGACGCTGAAAAATGGCAAAAATCCGATTGGCATACTTTGGTTCGATACCGATGCCGTTGTCCTGGACGGAGAACCGCCAAGTGTCTCCGTCGTCTTCCACGCCAATATGGATGCGGGGGGGGGTATCGCCGCGGAACTTTACGGCGTTGGCGACCAGGTTCTGGAACACCTGCACGAGTTGACCGCTGTCGGCATGCACGGCGGGCATGGAATCGCACGTGATGTCAGCGCCCGCTTCCCGAATGGTGAGTTCAAGATTCTTGAGTGCCTGATCCACGATGGAATTACAATCCACGAGCTTCAGTGGCTTCGCTCGTGTGCCCACTCGGGAATAGGTGAGGAGATCGTTAATCAGCGCCTGCATCCGGGTCGCTCCGTCAACGGCGAAGCCAATATATTTGTCCGCGTCTTCGTCGAGTTTTCCTTCATACCGGCGGGCCAGCAATTGCACATAACTGTTGACCATGCGCAGGGGCTCCTGCAGATCGTGTGACGCCACGTACGCGAACTGTTCGAGCTCGGCATTCGAGCGCTTGAGGTCCTGCAACGTGCTCTGCAGTTCTTTTTGCGCCTTTTTGCGTTCTTGGATTTCAGCAGCCAATTCGTCCCTGGACGCCATGGTATGGCGCAATCTTTCCGTCATGATGTCGAAGGTTCGTGAGAGGTCGCCGATTTCATCTTGTTTTTCCGTTCCGACTGTGTGCTCCAGGTTTCCGTTTCCCACGATCTGTATCCCTTCTCGAAGTTGGGACAACGGCTTAACCAGGCCGATCCCTATAAGAGCAGCGAGGCAGGTTACGACGAGAGCCATGCCGACGCTGCAGACCACGGCCATCCCAACCGCTTGTTTCTGAAGGCGTGTGATCCGACGATAGGTTGCCGCATACAGTTGTTCCGATTCTGAGGTCATAGTCCGCAGAACAATGGTGATCTGGCTGACCAGCCGCTGGGTCAGCCCGTTGTTGCTGGCGACGGACACGGGTTTTGGGGAAGACGTGTCGGACACCTCAAGCAGCCGCTCGAAAAGCAGGGCGGCCCGATAATGGTGTTCCATCATCCTCTGGATTAAGCGGCGCTCGGTGACGGTGACGGGTTGATAGTCTGTCAGAATGCGCCCCACTTGGCGATGACTGGCTTCCCACTGCCTGGCGACGCGTTGTGTGTGAGCGGTCATAAGTTCATGAGTGAGGATATTCAGGTCAAAAAGGGTTCCCACGGCACGGTCAACGGTTTCGATAGACCCCAGTTCGGTGTCCAGCCGCTGGACAGCTCGGAACAGGATAATCCCTACGGCCAGGGCGCCTACAATGGCGGCCGCGGTGCTTAAGTGAAGTTTTGTACGGATTCTCACTGGCGCGGCTCCTGGCTGTCTTGCTCATAGCCCATCAGGTTGACGGCGCCCGGCTTGACATTCCGGAGCGCGTACGGGTAAATATACGCCAGATAGTTTGGAATTGTCTGCACGTCCGACCTCCCGTGGGACCGCGCCCATTGTGCCTGGTCTTCCATGGTCAGCAGAAGAGACTGATCCAGGCCAAGCGCAAACCTGTAGCGACGCCAATCGATCAAAATTTCCTCTCTGCGTTCACTTCCGTATTCTCGTACGGCCACCTGCCTGGCTCTTTCGGGGTGAGCAACAAGGAATTTTTCAGCCGCCAGCAATCCACGGAGGAGAGCTTCAACACGGTCAGGGTTCTCGGACATGAATCTGCGTGACGCAACAAGGTTGAAGGTCTGCCGATATACGATGGAGTCCCTGAACTCTACGGCCTTGGCGCCAAGTTTTTCGCGGGCTTCCGCAATGAAGGGATTACGCATGGAAAAGGCATCGATCTGACCATCCACCAGAGCTTCCGGGAGATCCGCCGCATCATAAAAACGGATGGTGACGTCGGACTCCGGGATTACGTGATAGAGGAGGAACATGCTCAGGAAAAAATGGACGGCGGAGTTCTGCTGGGTCCCGATGCGTTTTCCACGCAGGTCAGCTGGCACTTGGATTCCGTGATCTCGGCGCGCAATGATCCAGGCGCCACGCTCAGTACTGGCAATGGTGCTTACTACCCAGAAATCCTGTCGCTCGAAGCTATGATCCACGATGGGCATATCGGCGCATGTAGCGACATCCACCTCCCCCCTGAACAGGCCTTGGAGTGCCAGTTTTCCGCTGGGATACCTCACCAGCTCCACACCGATTCCGTTCTTCTTGAACAAGCCTTTCCCATGGGCGATTGCGACGAGACTGGTTACGGCATTGTTCTGGATACCCAGACGGATAGGTGTATCTGGGGGAGGGCTTTTCTTGCGGCATGCAGAAGCGAGAATAGTGATACACATGGCGAGGCACACTGTTCGCCACGACACCCACCCGGTTGCCGTACTTTTGTTCACCTCAGCCTCCCTCTATCCCAGAAGCCCCCCTTGCTGCACTGTCAGATCTACGACAGTATAGCGGTTTCGGGGAATAAATGCAAAAGCCTTGGTGGGTTCAGTCTCCGTTTTCCAGAGTCCCGGACGGGGAAGGTGTGTCGTCATTTTCACCCAGATCGATAAGTTCTTCTGTTTTCATACGGGTTGCAGCGCTCCGTTGTCTTTTCATTTCTTCCTTTGTCATGAGTTTGGCAATAAAGGCAACCGTGGGTTGATTGCTTGGGCCAATCATTTCATGGACATCGATGCCGGGCCTGGCGTCGCTCTCGGCGACGGCGCGTTTGTAAGGTTCAGGATCGAAGGCCTTCGCTGCCGCCGCGTCAAGCTGCTGCAGCTTCCTCATGCGAACCTTATACATGCCGGTTTCGAAGGCCAGCATCGAGTCCAGTCGCTGGGCCAGGGCATAATGTTCTTTATCCTGCATGACTTGTTTTGCCCGCTTGAGTCGCGCAATGCGGTTGTAATACTGTATTGTTTCGCGCGCCATGGCACGCAGAATACCGCGCGTTCTGGCAGGCATTCCTTCGTACGAGGCTGTGGGAAGCTCCTGCGTTTCTTCGATGAATTGGCTCTTTTTCTCCCGGGCTTGCTCTAACCGTTCTTTTGTTTTGCGTCTTGCTTCTTCAACAAATGTTGCCTTTTGTCTGCGTGCATCCAGGATGCGCCGATCTATATCGGCGGCCTGCCGCGGCTGTTCATCCTCCTCGGCTTCCTGGGCCGCTTCATCTTGGGTAACCAGTTCATCGGCTTCCAAATGTTCTTGGTACGGTCTGACTGTAGGCTTCGGCAAGCGGGTCCCTTCCTCGCCTTCTGTTTGGCGTTCTTCCAGCGCGCCTCGATACGGTTCAAGGCGTTCATCGTCCGCCTGCTGGGCGAACGCTGTCTGGCTGAGCATGATGAAAAGGGTGCACAATAGTAACCATCCGCCGGCACAATATGTATGGATATGATTCATGGAGCCAAAACCCTGATTCTGTGTTGCTATCAACCTCGCGCATCATTATCATCTATCAATCCAACCTATTTGTTTGTTCACTAAAGCACTATGAGGATGGGCCTGATATTCTCTATCGAAATGCTTGATTTCGAGTTGCATTTTGATCTTCTGTTTTCATGTTGTTATAATGGATTTTGTGTGCGTACGATTTATGCATTCTATACATGCTTGTTTTCCATGACGGTTTTTTCGAAAAAACCATTCACTCCCAAGAATGAAGCCACACGGCTAAAGGTTTTGGCCCGTTGCGGCATTCTCGATACCCCGGCCGAGCCCTTTTTCGACGACATGATCCTGCTGGCTTCGCAGATTTTGCAGGCCCCTATTGCGTCCCTGGGTTTTGTGGATCGTGAGCGTGTCTGGTTCAAGGCGGAGCGAGGGCTGCATATTCAGGAAATTCCCCGCGCCGGTTCTATGTGCAACGCTGTGATCGCCCAGGGGGAGCCCTTGGTGGTACCGGACGTCACTACTGACCAGTATGCTTCTGAAGTGTTCTCCAAAGCCTACACATCGGGGATCCGTTTTTACGTCGGGGTTCCCGTGATGACTCAGGCAGGGCATGCCTTGGGGTCCCTTGCGGTTATGGACTACCAACCTCGCGATCCGACAGCCGACCAGATGGAGGCACTGCACGTTGTGGGCCGTCAGATAAGCGCTGCATTGGAAAGCAGGGGTCTCGAAGCTGAGAAGACACGCGTATCGGCCGCCCGTAAGTCCCTCAAAGGTTTGTCTAAAAAAGAATTACGTATCTTGCAGTCGCTCGTGGACCATCTGCCCGATCTGATTTACATAAAGGACAGCCGCGGCCGCTATGTCTTGAATAATGTTGCGCATCGCCGTTTCCTGGGAGTCAGCAGGCTGGAAGATGTCATAGGCAAGACCGCGGCAAACTTTTTCCCGAAAGACTTAGCCAAGCGCTACCATCGCAACGATCGTGAGGTGCTCTCAACGGGCCAGCCTTTGCTGAACCGTATTGAACCGATAGTGGATCCAACCGGTGAACCGCGTGAGGTTTCCACAAGCAAGATTCCGCTTTACAGCGCCAGCGGTGCTATTGAAGGGCTTTTGTGTATTGGCCGAGACATATGTTATTGCCGCGAAACGGAGGAGACCCTTCAGCAGGAACGCTACCAGTTACACGCCCTGATGGACAACATTCCGGACAATATTTATTTCAAGGATCGACAGGGTCGGTTTACGAGGATTAACAATGCTCTGGCTCGCTGGTTTGGCCTCGACGATCCGTCACAGGCTCTGGGGAAAACGGATTTCGATTTTTTCACCGAAGAGCACGCTCGCGAGGCCTATGAAGACGAACAGCGGATCATGGCAACGGGGAAACCTATCGTTGCCAAGGAGGAAAAGGAAACGTGGCCGGACGGACATGTCACCTGGGTATCGACGACCAAGGAACCGCTACGCGACCGCGAAGGTAATGTCATTGGCTCTTTCGGTATTTCGCGAGATATCACTCAACTCAAAGAGGCAACACTCGAATTAGCTGAACGCGATGAACTCAACCGGGAAGAGATGAGCCTGGCCCGCACCATTCATCGTGCGTTAATGCCAGTGGAGACCCCGAAGGTGCCGGGCCTGGAATTTGGCTTGCTGTTTGTCCCTTCCGGGGATATAGGCGGTGACTTTATTGACTTTATCCGCCTGCCCTATCCCAACCGCATTGGGGTGACGTTCGCGGACATCACCGGACACGGGGTCGGTGCTGCCCTCTTGTCCTCCATGCTCAAGGTCCTCGTCGATGAGGTGACCCACTCAGGTTTGTCTCAGTCCGGATGTTTTAAAGTTTTGAACCGGCGACTGAATAAAGAGTATCCGCCGGGAAGCTTTGCGAGCAGTTTTTACGCGATTTTCGATACGGCAGGTCATACGATGACGTACGTGAAGGCCTCACAGGAGCCGGTCATTCTGTTGCGCCCGGGGGAAGAAACTCAAATCCTGCGGGCAGGTGGCCCCCCCCTTGGGTTGTTGGGGCCGGATGTTTTTGATGAAGCGGAGTACGAACAGCATACCGTACCTCTGAAACCCGGGGACACGGTGTTCTTTTTTACGGACGGCCTTGTGGAACATGCCAATGGAGGTGGAACCAAGTCCGTGGCCCAGGAAACACTCATCGCATGGCTTGAAGAGGAGGTACACCGGCCCCCTCAGGAACTGGTGGACACCATCTACGAACGTGCCTTGGCGTACGTCGAGCGTCCTCGGCCGACCGATGATGTGGCCGCTCTGGCCGTGCGTGTTCAGTATTGAGGGTTTAAGGCCGACATTTAGAATCCGAGATGTGTCGCGACGGTGAAACGGATGCCGGTGTAAGGATCGGCCGAACCGTAAACAGCCAAAAGGGTGTCGCGCAAGAGTATTTAACAAGCACAAGAAGGGGCAAGCGAAGCAATGACCGATATCCTGAAACCCAACCCGGTGGCTGGCGATATGGAGTGGTTTGTTCATGACCGGTTCGGGATGTTTATCCACTGGGGAACGTATGCCTTGGCGGCACGCCATGAATGGGTCAAAAATCACGAGCGTATGGATGATGCCGCGTATCGCAAATACTTCACGTACTTCGACCCTGATTTATACGATCCAGCCGCCTGGGCGAGGGCTGCTCGTAAGGCTGGCATGAAGTACGTGGTGCTGACCACAAAACATCATGAGGGGTTCTGCCTGTGGGACAGCGCATACACGGACTACAAAGTAACCAACACTCCGTACGGCAAGGATGCGTTACTGCCCTTTGTGGATGCTTTCCGAGCTGAAGGGTTGAAGGTGGGCTTTTATTATTCCCTCATTGACTGGCATCATCCGGACTTTCCCATTGACGGCATCCACCCTCTCCGTGACCATCCGGATGCCGTGGAAATGAATAAGTCGCGGGATATCGGCAAGTACCGTGAGTATCTCCATAATCAGGTCCGGGAGTTGCTTACCGATTTTGGCAAAATCGATATTCTGTGGTTCGATTTTTCGTACCCGACCAACGAACATCGCGGGATGCGCGGGAAAGGGCACGAAGACTGGGGTAGCGATGAATTATTGACCATGATACGAGAGCTGCAGCCTGGTATTATTGTCAATAATCGCCTTAATCTGCCGGCGGACCGTGCCGATATCCATACACCGGAGCAGTATCAGCCGACGGAATGGGTCAAGGTGGATGGAAAACGTGTCTATTGGGAAACGTGCCAGACGTTCAGTGGATCGTGGGGGTATTACCGCGATGAGATGACTTGGAAAAGTCCCGAACAACTTATCCGAATGCTGGTGAATTCCGTGAGTTGCGGCGGCAACTTGTTGATGAATGTCGGGCCGACGGCACGAGGTGCATTTGACGATAGGGCGTGCAAAGCACTTCAAGTGTATGAACATTGGATGCGTCTCCATTCGCGTTCCATATACGGATGTACCCAGAGTGAGTTCGATGCACCCGCGGATTGTCGCTTCACACAGAATGGCAAGCGTCTGTACCTTCACATTTTTGCCTGGCCGTTTCGGGCCATCCACCTGCCTGGATTCGCCGGTAAAGTCGACTATGCTCAGCTCTTGAATGATGCCTCTGAAGTGCTAATGAAAGAAACCGAAGAGGATGTCCACGCCAATATGGTGGAGACGACAGGATGCGGCACGCTGACGTTGGAATTGCCGGTGACGAAACCGGACGTCACGGTGCCCGTGGTGGAATTGTTCCTGAAATGAAGGAGGACCTCAGGCCAAACGATTGATAAAGCCTGTGAGCTCTGGGCGTGTCATGATGCAACCATGAAGTCACGGGTGTTGTCTTTCTTTTGATGTGAACACGAATTAAAGTGTAACGGTTATGCGCTGGACGATTTGGAACGACTCTTGCGAATCGATGCGACGAGCGCGGGATGCTTGATAAGGAATGATGCATTATGAACCATCGACTCATGCTCAGTTTGGCGGCTTTATTGGTCTTTCCCTGGAGTGGATACGCGGGAGAAGAAAAACAAGTAGAGCACGTGAAGAAGGCGGATAATGGGGAGAAAGAGAGAAAACAGGCGGAAGAGGTAGAGGGCAAAAAAAAGGAAGCCAAACAAGAACAAAAATTGACATGGCGGGAGAAGCGCGAGCAACTTCGGGAAGAGGTCCATGTGAAACTGGCGGAAAAAGTGCCGGAAAAGACGGTGGCTGACGCCTTGGGGCTCGAGTACCCGGCGGACACTCCGGAGAAAACCCCTGAGGAACTTGAAGAACTGGTCGATGACGCTGTGGAAGTCCAGGTCGAGAAGGCGTTCCCCCTCTCCATTAGAGACCAGTACGAAAAAGAAGCAAAAGAAGCTATCCAGCTATGGACGGTAGGAGAAGAAGTGACGATACAGGTGGGCGGCCCGCGGCCCCGCGAAGTTGAAGGCGTGTTACGTGCCATTGGTCAAGATGTTATTCGGATCAGTGACCAGACCATTCCAGTTGTTGATCTTGACAAGGAAACAAAAGCTCATCTGTACGAAGATGACCGAGAGGAATTGCGGGAGAAATATGTTCGCGTGAAGATGAACAAACTTTTCTACCAGCGCTCGCAGTATGCCAACGAAATCGAACCAAACATTCGTGAACGCCTATACCGTGACAATGGGTACGTTCAGGTGCGCGGAAACTGGTATCCCACGGGCGTCGTCATCCAGAAAGTAACGGAAGCACGCCGAGCCAAGCTGCATGACACGGTGGAGGCAGAAGTGTTTACGGCGAATGGATTTGTGCGGCACAATGACCAGTGGATCCCGCGCTCGGATGCGGAGCTGCTTACGGTAATGGAGAAGGCCAGGGAAACCGAGGATACTAAAGTGGCAGCGGCTATGCTGGAGGCGGCGATTAAGAAACACGTCGACGCCTCGAATGTTAATGCCGCCAAAGCCCTTTTGCGACGCCTTAAAAGAGGGGCGGTACGCTCACCCGCGGAAATGCCTCCGCTGCCGCCTGAGGTCGGTGAAGAAGACCTGAAAAACCTACGCGAGCGTTTGTTCGGTAAATAAAACAAACAAAGCCACTTTACAAGGCTAAGTCCGGCAGACGGTCCAGAAGCCAATCCCGCCACAGTAGAACCTGAGACTGGTGTGTTAAAATGTACGCCAACACCGCTCCCAGCAGTAGAATCATCAGTGTTGCACGGACGAGACGCCGACGCCTTCGTAATAGAACTTCCCGCTTGCGGCGTGTTTCGAAGCTCGATATATTCCGCGATACCTCCAGCTGGTTCTCGAAACATCGTTCGCTGCAAAATGGTTTGCCGTCACGGATAAGCACGCAGTCTTCGCACAGTGGTTTGAAACAGTTGTCACAACGTTCCGTTGCAGGCCTGTCTGGGTGATTGCGACACACCTTGTCTTGTATAGCAGCCATCGTTTGTCCTCCCTCTTGTGCTTGAGCAACCTCATGGACATCTACCCGGCGGTTTGCGGGGAATCATATTCCTCGTGGTTTTTCAGGAAGGTTGTCCATCCCCTTTCCATGACCATACGATGGCCTATATCAGTCGACTTGGACAACCGTGGCAATCGACGTCAGATTTTCGCAACCGTCCTCCTGAATCACAATAACATCTTCAAGACGAACGCCACCCCACTCAGGATAATAAAGACCCGGTTCTATCGTTATGACATGTCCGTCCTCTAGTATGGCCTCGGACGTTTCGCTGGCGCGCGGCGGTTCGTGGACCTCCAGCCCGAGTCCGTGCCCAGTCGCGTGAATGAATCCGCGGGGCGGCACATGGTGTGTGTCTGTCTCGAATCCATGATCCGCCAACTCCTTTGCCGCGACAGCATGAACGTGTGCGGCCGCGACACCTGGCCGTGCGGCGGCTATGGCTTTTTCTCGGGCGTCATGCACCGCCGTGAACGCGCGCGATACAGTTTCTGACGGATCCCCCTTTACCACGGTGCGGGTAAGGTCCCCATGATACCCGCTACGGTCCACCCGCGGGAAGATGTCGATCACAATAGGTTCACGAGCCCGCATACGACCGTGCCCGCACTGATGAGGATCAGCGCTCTGCGGCCCTGGAGCGGCTATTGTGTGGGAGGCTGTTCCGCCATGCCTGGCGATTTCAGCATCGATCTCGCCACGGAGTATCTCCGCGGTCAACGGCGTCCCCCGCCAGGAAAGATTTCCGTTGGCGACGACGCGCGCTTCTCTCAGTATCGTCAACGCGTGTTCCATGCCGATTTCGGCAAGCGCAACCCCCTCCCGAATCTCTTGAATCTCCCTCCTGTTTTTATGTTGACGTGAGGGGAAAAATGGGGTGGTCGGTTCCAGGTGCACATCATGTTCTTCCAATGAGCGTGCCAGTCCGAGCGGAAAATCCGCGGGCACTTTCCACTGGTCTATATTGAACTGCCGGGTCACTGCTGCAATGAGTGTTTCCGGTCCGCGCTCCCCCGTGCTTGCGACACACCATCGCTCCCTGGCCTGCTGCCATGAAACGACCTCGATTCCCGGAGGTACTTCCTTAAGTGCACGTCCCACTTCAAGCTGGCTGACGACAATGTACTGTTTTTCTTCAACGGACATCCACAAGAATGGGTCGGGCACCATGAGGCGGGTAGCGTACAGCATATCGGCATGCGTTTCGCTTGCGGCGTACATAAGACGAGCTGAATGGGTTGTCTGGACGCCTCGAGACACCGGAGAGTTCCTCGTTCGCGGTTTTACTTTTCGGATTGCTCGAATTCCCTTATGTCATGGCTGATCCGTTCAACGAGTTCGCGGAATTCCGGCAGGTCGTATTTGAGCAGGCGGGAGCCGCGCGCAATAGTCCCCAGGCTGATGCCCATGTCATGTGCAATCTCGCGTTGGGTCTGCCCTTGTATAAGCCTTACCAAGAGTTCCCAGCGCACCATCACTTCATCCAATTCCTGGGGGGTGAGAATTCCCTCTAGTAAAAGGGCGATCTCTTCCGCGTTTCGAGCATGCGATAGAAGAGCTGTGAACTGGGCGGCTGTAGTTTTTGCGCTCATTTGTGATCCCGCGTATTGTGAATGCTGTAGACCTATTGTACAATATCCATCGAATCCGCGGAGAGTCAAACCGGCTCCATGCATGGACGCTGGGCGAAAACTTTATTGCGGAGGATCGGGCGACATGGTAAATTCACGAGACTTGGTGCTTGTTCTCAGGTCGCCGTGCCGGGCGCTTCGGCGGTCATGTTAAACGAACGACGAACAATCAGCGACGAGCGACTTGCACAAAAGCCAGTTGTAGGAGACGGACGATGCTGTGGAACCTTTTACCGCGATGGCTGGGGTCCATGTCGCCCCGTGTGCGTGCCTGGCTCCAGTTGCTGCGTGTGCCAAATCTTTTAACCGTGCCGGGCGATGCCATGTCAGGGGTTGCACTGGGTGCGCTGTGCGGCGGGATCGCGACCGGTCCTGCGCCATTTTTTTTCACGGCCGCGGGGGTGGTCTTTCTATATGCCTTCGGCCTTATTCTCAACGACCTGCATGATGTGGATGAAGACCGTCGGTTGCGTCCGCACCGTCCGCTTGCCAGCGGGACAATAAGTAAAGATCGGGCGCGTGTGAGTTTGGCCGCGTCTCTGATTGTGGGGCTTGTCTGCGCGTTGCTGGCGGGGCCCTTTGCCGCGGTCATGGCGGGGGTACTCGTCCTTCTGATTATTACATATACCAATATCCTCCCCCGCGGTTCGTTAATGGCGAGCATCTGTATGGGGCTCTGCCGAGGCGGCAGCATGCTCATTGGCGCGGCTGCCACGGTGACGTTTTGGCCCGTAGCATTGCCGGCGTTGGGATTGACCGGGGCTGTTGCTTCCATCACTCGCGTGGCTGCTCACGAAACACACCGTCATACATTTGAAAAACGGGAATTCCTGCCGTTGGCATGGATGGCCACCACGTTTCTCGTCGGCATCGTACTGGCTTCGGTTTCAAATGTACAAGGGATCTTTGTGGTTCTTGCTTTGCTGTGCGTGACGCCCGGGCTGATCTCCGCATGGCGCGCGAGCCGTATGCTGGGCCGACATCGGGTTGCTCCCCAGGCCATCCAAGCAGTGGTCGGCACCCATATTCGTGCGCTGATTCCATTGCAGGCGGGGCTTCTGGTGCTGGCAGGCAAACCGCTTCCCGTTGGTCTCGGTATCTTTCTTGCCGTCGTTTTCTTCCCGCTGTCCTGGATGCTGGGAAAACAGTTCTACGCCAGTTGAGTCGCAGCCGTCCCGTGGAATGGCGCTGTCAGCCGTCTATTCCCAAGCCTTTCACTGGATACTGCAACCTTGACGCGAAACCGGGGCCTTTTGCCTCGATCATGCGCTGGGTTGGATCGAGTGTCACGTATCCCTCGCCGTTGGGGGTGATGAGGGTGACCAGCAGACTATCGGGGAAACGGCCTTGAGTCATCCAGCGCAGCACGGCTTCGGGTTTCTGTTCGTAACAGGTGGGCAGGCCCATCCCCTGCACCAGCACGGCGGGTACGCTGGCGGCGAAAGCCATGTGAGCGCGTTCGGACGCCCCTTGGATCTGGGCCGAGTTGTTGGCGGCTTGTATCTGAAACTCCGAGTGAAAACGTGCCTCGGCCTGGCCGGGGTTTCGCAGCGTAACGCGGTCCAGGATGAGCAGCGCACGTTTGTGGAGCATGAGCACGACCCTGCCGTATGCATGGACCGGCGTACCGAAGACCGCCGCGTCGGTCCCGTCGAGCAATACACCGTCCCATCCGTTTCCCGCAAGTTGTTCAGTGCTTACTGTCGCCGGCTGGGGAAGTCCAACCCCATTAACCATGAATACGTTCTTCGAAGCAGCAGCGTTCTCGTACAGTTCAAAGCGGCGTCCATCGTAAAAGGTTGTGTCGATGTACTCCCGAGTGGAAATGGGTGCGATTAGGGCTTCTTCCCCGACGACAATCGTCACGCTGGTCAAGTCCTGGTGGGTGTGGGGGGCCTTGGTCGTACCGCCGCGCACGGAGGCATAGAGCGAGGGTCGCGGCCAGCCGTCGGCCAGGTAGCTCCATTCCAATCCTTTTTGAACCGACACGCACGGCCACGAGCATACGGCTTCCCGGGGGACTGTTTCTCCGGGATGAAACAGGAGCAGTTCGGCCAATGTCGGCCAGGTGCTGCTTTTCCCGATTTGTTTCGGATCTTCGCAGTTTGGGGTTTCCACCAATAGTCTATTGAATCGCCGGTCCACCTCGACCAGCACGTCCGGCATTCCACAGCGTACGGCGGCGGCGTAATGAAACGGCAGGGGGAAAAATCTGTTGACGTCACCGAAGCTGGCCGGAACGCCGTTTGGAGAAAAGAGCAGTGGGAACCGCAAAGTATTGCGGCTGCCGGGCCGTTCCAGAAGTGGGTGCGGGCGGCCGGTCGCGCGCTCATGGCTGAGCAGATAGTAATAGCCGTAACGATGGCCGTACCCCCAATAGCCGATGCCCTCCGGCCATGCGCCGTCTTCCTGCATGAACTCGAAGTAATGCCGGACCCCTTCCTCCGCCAGTTCGAGCACACGCGCGCTCTCCGGACATGCATCGCCCAAGGCCAGCGCCAGGGTCCCCGCGCCGCCGTTGCACACGGTATTCCAATTACTGTCCGGCCTGCGGTAGTACCACGATTCTTCGCCCTCCGTGCCGTTGCGTGCGATGTAAGGGACGAGAGCCCGCTGTCGGGCGGTATCGATAATCAGCGAACGTTCTTCCAGGGTCAATTCGGCAGCCAGCCAATCGTAGGCCAGCGCGAGTGTCAGCGAGTTCTCGCCGTACGAAAGATCGAAAATGGCGTTTGGCTCGGGGTTGTCTTCGCGCCACGTGATCCACGACCAGTAGTCCCAACCGGCCATGATGCGGATGTATTCCAATGCGGCATCTCGAAATGTTCGGTCGCCCGTGCGACCGTACTGAACGAGCAGGCTGACCACGCGCTTCTGGGCATGCCTGGCGCGAAGGAGATGCCAATTATGCGCGGTTCGATCGATAGGAATGTCGAAATTGTTTGTCCAGATTTCGACCTGTTCATCCAGTAATTTTGCCGCCCGACGTACAACCGGATTATCCGGCAAAGTCTTAAGCCTCTGCCAGCGTGTCCTGCTGACCAGCAAGCGGTGTGAGTTTGAAGACAATTTGTCTGTCACTGGAAATCTCCGATGTGTTAGAGTTGACGGCACGGTTTCTCGTCACCGGACCGCATTACTCGCCCGACCTGTGTAGTACCTCAAAGGCAGAACTGTTTTGTTCCATGGATTGAGTGCGTTCCACAAACAGTGGCACGGGGCGGCCCGCACCGTGAGCCATCTCGGCTGGGGACCATCCGAGCCACTTCAGGCCGCCGCGTGCCTGAGAATAAAACAGCCCTGCCTCAAGGGCTCAACGCATGTCCTATTAGCGTTTGGCGTGTTTCAGTTTTGCCAGAAAGCCATGTCAGGCGATTATCTCACACCGTGTCTTCCGTAATCATCGGCGCCGCGAGGGGATCGAGCAGGAATCGCCTGTCGTTCCAGTTGACGTGCACGGCGCGTCCGCCCGCGGGACGCGGTTGGGCCGGCACATCGGCCGGTTCGATGACAGGAGCTTGCCGGTCGTCGTTGCTCAGGCTAATACGCCATAATCCCATGGCCGGGCCGTGACATTCCGGATCGTAATGGATCAACCAGTCGTAGCCGCCGAATTCATTCTCGCGCAGTTCGGGTGCGCGGTCGTCGGTCAGATTAACGAACTCGACCGACACGGCGCGATCCGGCCATCGCAGAAGCAGCCGATGCCAGGCCTCGCTTTGTTCTTTCAGCTCCGTCTGGGCGTCGGTGCGAACGATGCGAAAACCATCCCCTGACCGCGGCCATGACGTTGGGCGTTCCGGCATGTACCGAGCCGCCACGAGATCGCCGGCATGCAATATCGACTCCGTTCGTCCAATGATGGGTGGATTGACTGTTTCGGTCAATTGCCGCGGGGTTTCGGCGGTACGCTCGACCCCCATGGGATGGGAGCGCCAGACGTCATTCTCAACGGCGTGCCACAACAGGAATCCCCAATCGCCCGCGGGCCGCCAGAGCGCGACCGGAAAGCATTGCCAGCTCAGGCCCCAGCCAACGCCTTCCGCCCAGTCCATGACCGGAAAGTGCGACATACCGCCAAGACGAATGTCTTGGTCGATATAGGCATGAGCGGTTGCACCGCCAAAGCAGGGGACGCTGACCGTTCTCGGGCAGGCGGGAGGATCGGCGGGCGGTGCGACCAGATCGTGCCAGCCGCGCTCAGCCAACAGATTTCGCAATGGTGCACGATTGGTAACCTTGATCTTTTCGTCCGGAGCCCAGGGCTGCACATACTCGCGATAAGACGATACCCTTGGCGATTCCGTAAATGCATAGTTTCGCAGCGTGGGCACGCAAGGCCCCCCTTGAAAGCTGTCTTCGATCGCCAGCAACTCGTTGAGCATGCTCAGGTAATCCGCGCGAATATCGTCCGGAAGTCTCCGAGCAAGCAGGAGAAGGGCTGACAGTTCGTCGAGCAGTACGTTGATATAGTTGCCGATATGTTCTCCCCAGCCCCAGCCGCCTTTTCCGGACCAATACTTGGCGGACCGTCGCATGGAGGCCGCGACCGTGTCCGCGCCGTCGCCGCCGGTGCATTCGAGAATAAGCCAGGCGCACACCAGGTCCCCGAGATACTTATTCGGGTAATGCTCGTGCCGCTCGGCGCAACAGCGGAGGAACCAGGCGGACAATTTCTCGAGGATCCAGTCGAGGTCGTGCAGCTCCTGGTCCTCAAGCTGGTCGGCAAAAACAATACGCAAGGTCACAAGCGGAAGGCCCGTGAAGAACGCGGCGTTGGTATCGCACGGTTCCGGATCTTCCCAATACCACTTGATGCAACCGTACTTTGGCCCTTCAACCGTCCAGACCATTTTGCGCAGAGCGGCCAGCACAGCGGCAACGTCGATCTCGCGCAGCTGTCCGAGCTGGGCAGCGGTAAGCAGACGCCCGGCGGCATCGGGACCGCGATGGGTGCGTTCTAAATGGCAAATCGGCTTATTGTGGATGTCGCCAGTGCTCCACCAGAGTCCGACGGATTCGTCCCAATCTTTCGTAAACATTGATCATAGTCCTTATAGAATTGTGTTCGCCCTGCCCGTTAGGTAATTGAGTGCTCCTGTGCGGCCCAAGAGGACCGCGGTACTGTGCCGGCGCATATACCTGTTATGTGGAGCGGATTTCAAGATTGTCGAAGCCACCGGATGGGAGGCGCAGGATGTCGCCTGTCGTTACGCTCGCCCGAACGTTGTAAACATCCGGGTCTTCGACAGCGTCGCGCGATATATCGGCCGTGGATGCGTCGTTCATTTCCCGGTATTGCCGCGCGGTCAGGCCGATAAGCAGCACGTCGCTGGTGCAGTCGTTGTTGAGTTCAAAAGTCGGCACGTCCGGGCGTGTATCCGATGGACGTCGAAAGTTGTCGATGACGAGATCCTGAACGTGGAGGGTTGCGTGGATCAACGCTTCAGTATGTGAGGACGGAAGCTTGCAAACGTCTACATCCTCGATCCGGACTCCCTTGATTCGGCCTTTGCCGGGCGGGAATCGCCAGCGGTGCAGGTTGACGGCGTAGTAACGACACCCTCCACGAATCCCGCGAATACGAATGTCGTCAATGGGCGCGTCCTGGCTCAGCAACCGCACGAACGTATAGGCGTCCTCCGCGGCAATATCTTCCACGCTTATGTTCCGAATAGGGCCGCGCTTCATGCCGAGATTGATGGCGCGGGTCACGTCGTCGTCGGCATTAATGGCCACCATATCGTCGTTCGGACAGCCCGCACCGCGTGCGTGGAGCCGACGGATGATGCCGTTCTCACAGTATCCACCGATGTGTACACCGTCCTGATTGGGTCGGATATGCGGTGCTTCCAGAGTCACATTTTCCACGAGAAAGTCCGTCACTTCGCCCAACCGGATAAAAAAAGATTCGGGATCTCTTACGGTCAGGTTGCGGAGCGTGAGATTGCGAACATGTACGAAGTTCAGGGGTACGCCGGTATAGCTGTCCCGGGGACCGTCCGGACCGCGGGGATTGCCGGGGTTATTTCCATCCCAGACACCGCCTTCAATGACAATTGCGTGGTCCCCGTTTTCATGGTCCCGGTTTGTAATCAGGAATCCGTCAACGCCGGCGCGTGGACCGGCGCCGTCCGCGAAGCGAAAGGTGGCCTTGTCCGCGAGACGCAGCGTTGTCTCCGAACCGATCGCCAGGGGACCCTCAATGGAATAGGTTCCGGGCGGCACGTGTACGTCACCTGCATCCGCGTCGAGCGCTCGCTGGATGGCCGGCGCATCGTTCGCCCGGCCATCGCCAACCGCTCCATACGCTTTGACCGAAATCATTGTTCCCTCTCCGAATAGTTCGTGTCGCCGGTGACGGTGAGTACGACTTTACCGATGTTCTGACGGTTTTCCAGAATGGCGTGCGCCTCTTCGGCCTGCGTGATGGGCAAACTTGCATGGATCACGGGCCGGATGTCGCCGGCTGACAGGCGCTGCCAGAAACGGGCTTCGAGTTCGGCGAGGACTCGGCCTTTCACCTCCAGAGGACGGCTGCGCAGGGTGCTGCCGATCAGCTTCAGACCGCGACGGAAGAAATCATTTATATCCAGTTCGGCGTGGTCGCCGCCGAGCGTGGCAATGACGATCCAGCGTCCGCCCCGTGCCATTTTGCTCAGGTGCTGCCCGAGGTCGGGGCCGGCAATGCAGTCGAGGGCAATATCCACTGGATGGGCATCCAGAACCGCACCGAGATCCTCGGTTTTTCGGTTGACGACAACGTCCGCGCCGAGGGTGCGTACAAACTCCGCTTTCTTATCCGATCCGACCGTGGTAACCACCTTTCCGCCCATAGTCTTGACCATTTGGATCGCGGCCATTCCCAGACCGCTGGCGCCAGCCTGTATCAGCACGGTATCGCCCGCCTTCAGTCCCCCTTCCATGCATAGATTAAGATAAGACGTGGCGAACGCCTCCGGCAGCGCGGCGGCCTTGACCATGGAAAGGCCCTCCGGGACCGGCAGTACGAGTGCCTCGGGTACGGCAACCTTTTCCGCGTAGCCTCCACCGCCAAGCAGTGCGCAAACCTTGTCGCCGATTTGCCAGCGGCTGTCTTTCGGGGCATGAGAGATTACGCCGGCGGCTTCCAACCCCATCCATTCCGGCCAGCCAACGGGCGGCGGATAGTTCCCTGCGCGCTGCATCAGGTCGGCGCGATTCAAGGCAGCCGCATGAATGTCAACGATGACCTCGCCGTCTTTGGGCTTTGGGTCGGCAACTTCGCGCCATTCCAATTCTTTATTCTCGTTTACCACTATTGCCCGCATCTGTCGGTCCTTTCTGGTGAGGCCCTATGCGAAAAAGTCTCGCGCCAATTTTCTCACGGATTAAGGATGCTGTCTATGTTATCCAGTCGAACTGCGGATTCTGCTTTTTCACTTCCTGCATAATGCGAACGGTCTCGAACGCATCGGTGTTTTTAATGGGCGAGGGAACACCGTTTCTAACATGGTCATACAGGTATTTGATCAGTTTGCGGTCGATGTATTCCCAAAGATTTCCGTGCGATTCGACGTTTATCGTTTCCTCTATCCACGGGATATCTCCGTCCAGGCGGTTGCTGTAGGCCGCGGTATTGGTTTCAATGGAAATCTCCGGTATTTCGAAGTCGGGGTCGATATACCTGACGTGCACTTCGTCCATGTCCGCGTTCAAAGTCAGGGATCCCCTCTGTCCGTATACTGTACAGTACGGTTCGGGCAACGCTACATTGTAGCTGATCTCGAGGTCGGCAACGCGGTTGTTATTGCCCTTGAGAATAATTTTTACATGGTCGTCCCCACTTCCACCGGCGCTTACATGCCATAATTGACTCCAGACATCCACGGCATGGGAGCCGAGCAACTGAACGGCGTGATCAATGTCGTGATTGCCCCAGTTGTTCAGCAGGCCGCCGCCGTATTCGAGCAATGTCTGCCAGTCCGAACGGAAATAATGACCACGGTGATGCCTGCGCAGTTTCACCATATTAATATCGCCAAGCATCCCTCGCGCTACGCTTTTCTGAACCGCTTCAAACCCCGGCTCGAACCGCAGGTTGTGCAGCACGAACAGTTTCCCGGGATAGTTTTCGTCCGCCCGACGCAGCGCTTCAAGTTCATCGTCCGTTACGGCAATGGGCTTGTCCAGCAGAACATACTTGCCGCTCGCGAGAGCCTCCACCGCGTGGCGGGTGTGATCCAGCGACAACGTTACAATGACCACCAGCTCCATGTCGGGATCCGCCAGGAACGCCTTGTGATCGGTATAAACCGCGCACTGATAGTCAGCTTTTGCCTGTGTCAGTCTATCTTCGTCCGTGTCGCAAGCGGCAACCAGTTCGAATTTATCCTCTTCCATGGCATAGAACTTACCGTGCCTTGCCCCCATGCGCCCGAATCCCCAGACGCCGAATTTAATCCTGTTCATCATACTCGTACCTTTTGGTTGTCTCATGGATTAAACGTAAAATGACAGAGTCATTCAGCGACAGAACGATTTCCCTGAATCCGCCTTTTACGATTCTGTCAATAAAAATGATTCTGTAACGAATTCGGTCGTTCGTCGTCTATCGTCTACGCCAATTTTATATAGCCGGCGGCCGCGAGCACTACTTCCTGAACCTGGTCGTCATGCACATAGGTCCAGGGATTTTCCATTTCTCCGCGGACCAGCTTGGCCAGCTCCAGTAATTGGTCTTTGTAGCGATCCGTCTTGACACCGAGGTCGATTGTATGGTCGCCCGCGGCGTACGTTTCATTTCCTTCAAGCACGGTCAGGCTCATGGTCAGGGGCTGGCCGTCAAAGCGTTCCAGCGGGCACAGTTCGAACGTCCCCTTGGTACCGCATATCTTGAGGCGGCGACGGGCCAGGCCGTCCACCTCCAGACTGCATGCGCGCAGCGTTACGGTTGCTCGCGGGTATTCCAGGACCGCGAGGCAGTTGTTCTTGACATGGCCCGCGACATGGCCCGCGGATTTCAGGTAGGGTGTTACCTTATCCGGTTTTCCCAGCATGGCAACAATAAAGTCGATCAGGTGGCATCCCAGATTGAACATAATACCGCCGCTGAAATTGCCCAAGCAGGTCTGGTATGCCGGTCCGCCGTAGTTGTGGCTCATGGTCCCCTGAACCTCGAAAATATCGCCGAGCCAGCCATCCCGAACCGCCTGCAGACACACCTGCATGGCCGGATTGTTGCGAAACATATAGCCCATCTGGAATGGGAGCCGCCGCTTGCGGCACTCCGCCAGCAGCCGTCGGAACAGTGCGAGATCTTCACCACCCGGTTTGTCCATATGCATCGGGAGATCGTGTTCGGCGCAGCGTAAAGCGGTTGGCACCAAATCGGCGTTCGGTGTTTCGACCATGACCGCTCGCAGGCCCGGGGTGTTGAGTAATTCGCCCTCGCTCATCCAGCGCAAGCCTTCGTACGGGGTTAGATCGCCACCCGCGAATCGTGCTGACTGTGTCTGGCGGTCGTCTACCACGCCCACGATTTCGAACACTTCCGGCATTCGACGAAGGGTCGTCATTTTTGCCCCGGCATGTTCGTGGCACACACCGATTTGACCGATCTTGATAGGATCTCGGGAATTCATCGAATACGGCTCCAGTCCGGAACGCTTGTTGTTTCAGAGTTTATCGCTGACGAGACATTAGCTCGGGATCACTGAGTATGCAATAAAACAAAGTGCGGGGAGGACATTAAGGACATTGAACGACGCGGGGAAAGGAAGAGGAGATAAAGGTGCGCGCCTGCTATCCGCGCATTTCCCCTGGCCCGACACCGACTTGTCCCGCCACAGGCCGGAGAGCGAGGGCGGATGGAAACCGGGACCAGACCGATCACCAGCCATTACGAGGGGATACAACATCACTCTGTCCAAATATTGATACAATTGGGCCTGATTGAGATAGGATTCCGCCTTGTGAACGTTCAAGGTTTTAACTATGATAAACGTGTGCAGAATTATTCAAGGCTAATTGTAATGGCCAAAAACTTATAGTATAGATCTGGGGAAGGAGAATTCAGGCAATGTCACGTGACAAAAGCCGCCACCCGAATATTGTGTTCTTCCTTGCCGATGACATGGGCTATGGCGACATGGCGCATTTCGGCAATCCTGTTGTGCGGACGCCGCACCTCGATCGTATAGCGCGGGAGGGGGTGACGCTGACACAGCACTATTCGGCGTCATCGCTGTGCGCACCGGCGCGGGCGGCGCTGCTCACCGGGCGCTACAACCATCGCACCGGGGCGGTCGATGTGCCCTCGAATCGCGGGCTCGACCGTTTCGCCCTCGACGAAACCACTATTGCGGATGTCTTCGCCGCTGCCGGCTACACCACCGGCATGGTCGGTAAATGGCACAGCGGCCTGCACGACATGCGCTACCACCCCAACAACCGCGGTTTCCAGGAGTTCCTGGGCTTTTTGAACGGCGGCATGGACTATTACAACTGGTGCCTCGACCGCAACGGGCAAACCGAGCGCAGCGACGGCCGCTACCTGACCGATGTGTTCACGGACGAGGCGGTACAGTTCGTCGACCGCCATCGGGAGGAGCCGTTCTTCCTCTACCTTGCTTACAACGCCCCCCATGACCCGCTGCAGGCTCCGGACGAGATGATTCAGCATTATCGCGATATGGGCGGATTGACGGAGGAAGTCTGCCGCCTGTACGCGATGATCGAAGTCATGGATGCCGGTATCGGCAAGGTGCTCGAGCGCCTGGAGGAACACGGGCTGGCCGACGATACCGTCGTAATATTCGCATCCGACAACGGTCCCCTGCTCGGGGACGCTTTCGACCGCTACAACGGCCCATTCCGGGGCGCCAAAGGCTGCTCGCTCGAAGGCGGCATTCGTGTTCCGGGACTGGTGCGCTGGCCTAATCGGCTTCCGGTAGGGACGGAAAGCGATTTCATGATTCACTTCTGCGACTGGTTGCCGACCCTGGCAAGCATGGCGGGGGTGGTCGTTCCTTCGGACCTCGAGCTTGACGGCTACGACGTTACCTGTCGGCTGAAAGGCGACGCCGGCGACATCCCGGACATCCGCTTCTGGCAGCGCAACCGCTACGAGCCGGTCACCCATTCCAATGCCGCCATGCGCGACGGCAAGTGGAAGCTCTACTGGCCAATGCGAACCGGCACCGACAGCAAAGCCCCAGCCGACAGCGCCTTCTATCGCCATGGTACAGGTGCCGCGCACTGGCTGATGGACATCGATCTTACACTTCCGCAACGAGAGATCGGCCCCGCGAGCAACCCGCGATTGTTCGATATAGCCCATGACCCCGGCGAGGAAAAAGACCTGGCCGCGGAACATCCGGAGCGCGTGGCGAAGATGCGGGATCAGTGGGATCGGTGGTTTGAAGACGTCTATCGAGACTGGCGAAACGCCCGTGAGAAAATCATCCAGTCGGAGAAGTCGAAATGACCCAACCCGAAGTAAACATCAGCACCGGCCTGCCTTCGCAGCCTTACCGGGACGAGTGGCGGCGCTCATGCCCCGATGTCCTGGTCTTCAACCCCGCGCCGGACGGAAAGCCACGCTGGCAGGACGATGACTTCTTTGTTCTGAACGAGCATTTCATCGTCGTTCCGACCGTAAAAGACAAACTGTTGGCCACCTGGACAGCTCACGGACCGAAACTGGCGTTCAGTCGCGTGGTGGTATCCCGTAGCGAAGACGGTGGCAAGACCTGGACAGCGCCCGACATCATCGATGGCGGCCCGGAGACATCCGCCCGCTGGTCAGTGCCTATCGTCGCCCCGAATGGCAGGGCTTACCTGCTCTACTCCTACTACGGCGGCGACCATCGGCTGCATGGCGGAGGCTGTAAAATGGGATGGCGCAGTTCGGACGACGGCGGCAAGACTTGGTCAGAGCGCGCACTGCGCGATTTGCGCCCATCACCAGTTGACGCCGACAACGGCACGACCAGTTTTTTGTTCTGGCGTCAGGCTGAACTCGACTCCGCGGGGCGCCCCCTCCTCGCATACACCCGTCTCGGTGTCAACGACAAACTCAAAGGGCTCGGTGCAATTAGGAAATGGACCCAGAGCGAATGTCTGCGAATCGACAACCTGGACGATGCGCCCGCATGCGCCGATCTGAGTTTCTCCTATCTGCCGGGAAACGTCGATGATGCCTTGCAAGTTCCCCAGCCGGAGCAGTCGGAGGTCAGTTGGGCGAACGAGCCCAGCTTCGTGCCGCTGCCGGACGGTCGCCTGTTCGTTTGCATGCGCACCCGCACGGGGCGGTTGTACTGGAGCTGCGCCGATACCAACGGGACATTCCGCAAGCCGCGGGTGATGCGTTATCAGGACGGTGGTGACGAAGTCCTTCAACCGGGCAGCCCCGCGCCGCTCTTTCGCCTGGATGACAAACGGTATTTACTGATATTCAACAACAATGACGGTACCGCGTTTGGCGCCACCGACACGCACCAGTCCCGTAACCGGCGACCATGTTATCTGGCACTCGGTCGCTTCGACGCCACAGCGGAACAACCACTGCGCTTCAGCGAACCCCTGTTGTTTATCGACAACGACAACATTCCGGTGGAGGTCGAGGGCAACGAGCCGCGTTACGAAGCCGCCGCCTACGGCTCCCTGACCGCTACGGAAGACGGCTATGCCTTCTGGTATCCCGATCGAAAGCATTATCTGGTTGGCAAACGAATCGCCGAATCTATCCTCACATATATGGAGCAGTCACTATGAACAAACCCAATATCGTCCTGATCCTCACCGACCACTTCCGGCGCGACGCGTTGCGGCCGGATCTGACGCCAAACCTGATGAAACTGGCGCGGCAGGGTACGCAGTTCGTCAACGCCTATTCGGCTTCTCCGCTCTGTCAACCCGCGCGGAACTGTATCATAACCGGAATGCACGCCGGCGACAACGGCATCACCGGCAACCAGCAGCCACCGTTACCGGAAGACCTGCGCGCCGATACGTTCATGCGCAAGCTGCAAAGCGCCGGCTATTACACCGCCATGGTCGGCAAGCATCACTACATTGATCGCTACGGCATCGGCGTGGATGTCACCGCGGATAACGAGGATGTCAAAGCCTACGGGTTCGATCGGGTTTTCCAGGTGGTAGACGACGGCGAAAACGCCCACAATCAAGACGAGTACACCAAGTGGCTCGACAGCCAGGGGCGCCTTGAAGAGTTCCGCGATACACTTGGCGGCAGCAACGCCCCGGCTGCGGCCAACAGCGGCGGGCATCCCTATCCGCCCGATGACACCGCGGATGGCTTTATCGGCGTCAACGGCATCCGCTTTGTCGAACAATACCATGAAGACAAACCGTTTTACCTGAATCTGTCTTTTATCGGCCCGCACCCACCGTTCTGGCATCCGGGAAATACCCGCGATCACCTGGCCGACGGCATGCCGGTTAAAGGCGCGGAGGACTCGCCGGCTCTGCGCCAGATGCGCAACAAGTACCTCGAGAAATGCGCTCTTATCGACAGCTATGTGGGGCGTTTGCTGCAGGCACTCGAGGACAAGGGAGCCCTGGACAATACTGTCATTATCTTCACCGGCGATCATGGCGACATGCTGGGCAACCACGGCATCTGGGACAAACGCTACTTTTACGAAGAAAGCGTCGGCATCCCGCTGTTTATGTCAGGGGGATCCGTGCCGGCTGAACAGCGCATGTGCGGCACCCGGCTGAGCAAATCGTTGGTCAGCCATCTTGACCTGTATCCGACCATCCTGGACCTGGCCGGCGTTTCTCGCGAGCGCCACCGAAAGCGCCCCGGCAAGTCCCTGCTGCGTGTGCTGAGCGAGGAGGTCTCCGGGCACGACCACGTAATCGCCGAACTGGCCACCGCCATGATGATCCGTACCGCCAATTGGAAACTGGTTTACGACCCCGAATCGGGTGGGGTACAACAGCTCTTCAACCTCGTCCGCGATCCCGAGGAACTCAATAATCTAAGCGGCGTCCCGGGCTACGAATCAGTTACCGCCGATTTGATTGAAAAGCTTCTAGCAAACAAGATTAGACGCAGCCAGATTACCCAGGCGAAGGAGGAGCAACGCTTGCAGCGCGTGCATGTTGCTTGAGGAGCCAGGGGCAAACGTCCGAGCGGCCGAGTTACACGGTCCCTGAAAGGGGAGTAACATAAGCCCAACCTTCAAATACAAAGGTAAAGGTAGGGCGCGTCTCCAGACCTGCCAGTGGGCCGATTTGCAACCCCGTGTATGTGCGGCCCGGAGGACCGCAATACTAATCTTTCCCTTAATCTTTCGCTCAGTAGAGATCGGTCAGAGATCGGCAGAGATCGGCAGAGATCGGGGACGTACGTATGTAAACCATCAAGGATAAGGAAGATACGGTGTAAAAGACAGTTAATAAAGGCTTTAGCGCAAATCATCCGTGCGAGATGATTTGTTTTAAGGTTTTCCTGCACTATGACTCGCGAATG
>JAIPIM010000011.1 GCA_021734725.1 Minisyncoccota bacterium
ATGCTTGTTCAAGCCCAAAAATACAAAGTCGGCGTATTTGTCATCGCGGCGGTTGCCATACTGTTTCTTGTGTTGATTGCTTTGACCGGTCGCCAGCTGGGGACAAAAGAATATCCGGCATATACCACGTTCCAGGAATCCGTACAAGGTTTGGAAGTGGGTGCCGCGGTTAAGCTTCGAGGGGTCCCTATTGGCAACGTTAAGGATATTCAGATACAGGCGAACAAATTGCATGTACGTGTGGATATAAAAATCTACGAAGACAGCATCCGGACACAAAACAAAATGACCATTCCCGACTTCCTCCGACAACAGATCGAAAAAGGGGCCCGCTGCCGACTTGAATTTGCCGGGATTACCGGGCTCAAATACATCGAAATTGACTTTTTCGAGACGACACAAAATCATCGTGCAATGAGCACACGGCAACAGGCAGGAAAAGAAGGCCTTTACATCCCGTCCACGCGATCATTACTCTCTGGCATGACGACCGACCTCAGCTATACCTTGGGAAAACTTGCGCAAGTCGACTTCGAGGGTATAAGCAAGGACATTTCCCGTCTTGTCGCGGCGGCGAATGACTATCTGGATGATGAACGTCTGGATGCCATTCTCACGCATTTCCAAACCAGCAGTGAACAGCTTGTGAATATTACCGACGAACTGCAGGGTCAACTCGGAGATAATGCTCTGAAAAACGCACTGACGGAAATGGAAAAGGCCTTCAGCACAATCGATTCAGCCGCGGAAGAACTTGGAACAGAACTGAAACGGGCACGCCTGGCCGATCTGAGCACGAAAGCAGCGGACGTGCTTGATGAATACAGGACGGTCCCCGATACCCTGGAGACCGCGGCGAAGGAAGCGACAAGCGCGGCGGAACAGTTGCAGGACTTCACTGCATCGGCCCGGGAAACGTTGGAAAAGGCCAAGCTCGCGGAAACAGGCGAACAAACCCGCAGATCATTGGCCGAGGTGCGACTGATGCTCGGCGAAACACTCAGAAGCATCGATCAGACATTGGCGTCACTGAAAAAATTGGCCGACGTGATAGAACAGCAACCGGAAGCTTTGCTGCGCGGTAAGCGACAGCCGAAAGTGAGGATGGGAAAAGAATGAATGGTTTTATCTGGAAGCGATGCTGGATACTTCTCGTTTTTTTGGCGGGGGGCTGCCTTGGACCGACAACCCGTTCGACGTCGGTATCTTTTTACGACCTGAGAACAACAGTCACTGTGCAGACCGCTCACCCGCGATCATCACTTAGCGTCGGCCTCGGCCGCTTTCTCAATGCCGGCCCGTACAATGAACGGATGGTGTACCGCAAAAGCGCCCACCCCTTCGTGGAAGACGATTATCACCGGGGGGTACAACCGCCCGAGGACATGATGAGTCGTGAACCCTATAATGCCATGGCAAAGTCGGAATTGTTGGACGATGTCATCACACAAGGTGCCATGGATGCCGACCTCTATCTGACGGCTAACATAATCACGTTCGAGGTAGACCCGGAACTGAATGCCGTCATTCAACTCGCGGCAAGTCTGCGACGCGTCGACACTTCCGAAACGCTGCTGAGTAACGTGTACGAACAGAAAGAGGCGCTTGCAGAACGCACGCCGGAGGCCTTTGCCGCCGCTGCATCGCGCGCCGCCCAGCGATTGCTTACACGCATCGTCCAGGATTGCCATGCGGCCGCCTTGACGATCGACGGACTGAAGTAGGCAACATTACAGGTAGGCCGCCGCTGGAATTCCTGTATGGAGAAAATTGACGAATCAACAAGGGTACCCAGCAGGTTACGATGAGAAGGGAAACATAAACGGGTGTACTAGCCATGGCGGCAAAAGCCAAACCAATAATTGTGGGACTCGGCGAAGTATTGTGGGATATGCTGCCCAGCGGGAAGCAATTGGGCGGCGCCCCGGCGAACTTCACGTATCATGCACATGCCCTCGGCGGTCGTGGAATCCTCGTCAGTCGGGTGGGAACCGACTCACTCGGCACGGAGATCCTCGCGCGCCTCAATCGTCTGGGCGTTGACTGCCGCACCGTATCCCGCGATCCAGACCACCCGACCGGAACCGTTGAGGTCACGCTGGATACACAGGGACACCCCGAATACATCATCCATGAAGATGTGGCATGGGATTATATACCCTACACCCATTCCCTTGGAGACTTGGCGGCACGAACCGACGCGGTTTGCTTCGGGACGCTTTGCTCACGAACACATGTCTCCCGCAGCACCGTCCTGCGTTTCCTGCAGGAAACACACCCCGAATGCCTCCGCATATACGACGTGAATGTGCGGCAATCATTCTACAGCCACGATCTCATCGACACACTCCTTAATAGTGCGTCGGTTGTAAAGCTGAACCATGACGAACTGCCAATTGTAGCCTCGCTCACGGAGTGTTCAAGAGGCGACGACACCGCGACGATCGCGGCGCTCATGTCGAAGTACGATTTGACCGCCTTTGCCATGACCCGCGGCGCCCATGGAAGCCTGCTGCAAGTGGGAAACCATAGGGCGGACCACCCGGGCATTTCAGGAGACGTGCAGGACACTGTGGGCGCGGGAGATTCATTCACCGCGGCACTGGCATCCGGCCTCTTGCGCGGAGACCATCCGGAGACCATTAACGAGCATGCCAACCGGGTCGCCGCTTACGTTGTATCACAGACCGGTGCCACACCTCCCCTGCCTGCCGAACTGATAGATTGAACAGACCGGTAAAATGATATTCGTTTTTTTGGATCCGTTCAACCTGGCATTTCACGTCGTCCGCATGTAGGTTGAACGTACAAGAACATCGTCACCCATGTGGACACACAGTGACAAGGTCGTATAATTCGACGTCAGCAAAAACCGATGAAAGGACACACCATGAAAATGGTACGCTTGATCTACGCAAGTCGCTTCTCACGCGGAGTTGGCCCCAACGATGTCCAGAATATCGTCAAGGTTTCCCGCAAGCATAATGAGGCAATGGGCGTCACCGGCGTCCTGTGCTACGATCCTCATTTCTTCCTGCAGTGCCTCGAAGGAGACCGGGATGCAGTGAACGAACTGTACAATCACATCATCATGGATGACCGTCATCAGGACGTCAGACTGCTGGAATACTCCGATGTTGATCAGCGGGTGTTCCCCAGTTGGTTCATGGCGTACGTACGCTTCGATGAACTTACAAAACCGATTCTCCTGAAATATGGCGCAACCGCAACCTTCGACCCGTATACCATGAGTGCACGTCAGGCCCTGGGATTTATTCAGGAAATTGCCGAGGAGCGGTATAACTTTCTCGAAAAGGAACGACAAAAACTCGTCGAGAAATAGATAACAGAAAAGGCTCGTATCCCAATGACCCCGCAAGAGGTTGTCTACAAAACCGTACGTTTCCAGAGTGCGGATAGAATACCGTATGCCCTTACGCCCCAGTACGGTTCGGATTTTGAGTGGACCGGTATGAATCCCTCGCCGGACGCACGCCCACAAAGCGGAGTCGATGAATGGGGTTGTGTCTGGGAAAACATCGGCGTCTCCAACCTCGGTGAAGTGAAGCAACCCCCACTCACGAACTGGGCTGAATGGCCGTCACTGAACGTGCCCGATGTGCGCGATCCCAAGCGATGGCAAGCTCTTAAAACTGCCCGTGAAGAAGCTGGAAACAAGTTTCTCCTGGCAGGGGGAGTCTCACTGTACGAGCGGGTTCACTTCCTGAGAGGGCTGGAAAACACCTGGATCGACATACATACCGCCGCAAAGGAATTGGGCCGCCTGATCGATGTGCTGGTGGACATGAATCTTTATGCCATCGAAAAGTACGCCGAAGCCGGAGCAGACGGTTACATGTGGTGCGACGATTGGGGATTGCAGAACCGCCTTATGATCTCCCCAGCGTCATGGAGAGAAATCTGGAAGCCACGATATGCACGCGTCTACAAAGCCGCCCATGAAGCCGGGCTCCTGACGTTCCTGCATAGCTGCGGCGACGTCACAAGCATACTGGATGATCTCATCGCCATCGGACTGGATGTCATTCAAATGGACCAGCAGGAAAATATGGGACTCGAGGAACTGGGACGCCGGTTCGGTGGGCGTATCACGTTTTGGTGCCCCGTGGACATACAAGCCACCATGGCGCACGGAACTCTCGACGAGATTCGGGCCTACTGCCGCAGGATGGTCGAAGCACTCGGACGGCCGACCGGCGGGTTCATCGCAAAATGGTACGGGGACCCTAAGGGCGTGGGACATCGACCGGAAGCCATTGATGCCATGTGCGAGGAATTCCTCAAACTAAGCGCCCGGCACATAACCTCCAGAGCAACGGATTCGAAGTACCAGTGACAACGGATTCCGCTTTCCCCGGCATATCGCATAAAAAAGTGCGGTTCGACTAAGCGGAACCGAGCAAGTGAGGGGACGAAGTCCCCGGAATCTATAACGCGAAATCCCCAACACTTTTACGCCAGTCTTATCACGGATTCAGGTTGATATGTACCTTAGGAGAGGTATTTTTATAAAACGTCGGGTTGATGCATAGCAGTCCCACGACTGGAAGAGCTGAGATGAGCAACCATAACAGTCGCACAGAAACCAACGACCGGTCCCGTGAGCAGGCCGCCTATAAGATGCTGGTCCGGGACATCTATCGTCAAGGCCTGCAGGCGGGCGACAGACTACCAACCCAGCGAACCTTGCGCAAAGAATCCAGTTTCAGCAATTTCAGTTTGTCGCGGGCCATGGAAAAACTGGTTTCCGACGGCGTTGTCGAACGCAAAAGGAAAGTGGGGACCCTCGTTGTCGACCCGACCGCGGCGGATTTGTCCGCGTGGACTGTGGCGTTGCTCATCAATTGGAGTGAAGCGCAATTGCCGGGCCCCTTTTATTCGCGACTTCTGAATGTTCTTTTGCACGGGCTGGTCAAGGCCGGCTGCCAATGTCGTGCCTACATTCGTGTTCACCACATACCCGGCACGCCCGACCGCTTGACCTATTACGCCAGCCTGCAACAAGATATTGATGCGGGGCTGGTGGACGGGATCATGAACGTGGGGAATTTGGCCGAACAGGATCGTCAAAAGCTTGCTGAGCTGGATATTCCTTTATGCTTCAGCACAATCTGGCAACTGGCGTCTTGCGGCGCCGTCATCGATGTCACCAAGTTCGCGGCTGACGCCTTAAGCACTCTGAAGGAAATGGGCGCCAAGCGCATCGGCGTGATCACAGCAAGTTATCACACAGGCTATGAGGAGTTTCTGGTCAGTGCTCAAGAAACCGCCGCTCCCATCCCGGATGTGGTCATAGATCCTATCGAGGTGGGTGAAACGAATCTTGGGGGCGGACGACGGGCTGCCAGGACGCTCATGGAGCGACCTGACGACCAACGTCCCGATGCTGTGATCACTATGGACGACCGTATAGCACTGGGGCTGACGCAAGTCCTGCGGTTGGAATCCAATTACAGGCCAATCGTCGCGGCACAAACCCATCAAGCGACACCGCTGGCATTCGCACTGCCGGTGCTGCATTTCGAACTCGACGATGTGCGCCTGGCACAGGTCGCCATAGAAATGTTGATCAAGCGCCTGAAGAATCCCACCCTGGCTGACCAGATTGTCCGAGTCGCGCCCAGACTTTCCGGTGAAGACACTGCATGTGTCACGCAAACCAACCATCGGGACTTACGGGGAATCTCGGAATGACGGAATCATTTTGTGACAGAATGATTTCTTTCTAAACCCAAAACAAAGGAGTCTCGGAAGATTTTGCCCCGCTTTCTCATGGCAATGTGGTCGGACCCGCCGTGCAATTGCCCAACAGTACGGACAAGTTCCGTTTCCAGTCGACCATCCAGGATAACGAGATGACCATCGCAACCTGGCTTTACTGGCGTGGGCTGGACGGTATTCTTAATGATTTCGCGATCTGGGACGAACAATTATCATCGGAGGAAATAGCCGCAGTCTACAACTTGGCGGCCGACGTGGGTATGGGTGCCGGCATGGCCAATACCATGTTCGGCATCTACGACGCCGCCGGAGCAGTTGACAGTTTTGTCAATGGCTCCGGATGGTATGCCTGGTACGACAGTGTCGATCGGGGCTTGGGTGCCGCAGGAACGGTAACGTACCTGGGCTACCTGGATTCAATCTACGGGTGTGACTACAGCCTGGCCCCGAAGGCCCATTATTACTACCTGAATCGCGGTTCCGGCGTCGTCTTCGCCATCCCCGAACCCGCCAGCCTGACACTGCTGGCTCTCGGCTGCCTCGGCCTGCTCCGCCGCCGGCAGTTGCCGGCTAAATAATTCTGTCATAAAATGATTGCCAGGAGAGTCTAATGGCTAATAATGCTGTGATATTTGCTACACATCTCTTTGAACACAATTGGCTTGGTAAAGGCGATGCAAGTACTTTCGCTCTCCCCAAACGTAGTCTCGCCTTTGTCGTTACTGCTGGTTTGTGCGTGCTGGCAGCGTGGGCAAGCTTGCCTGCTTATTCGCAACCTCAGCTCGCGTTGCCGCCGATGAAGACACCACCGGTGATCGACGGCGTGATCAATCCGGGCGAATGGAACGGCAGTGGAAAACTCAGCGGACTCGGTTCGCCCATGGATGCCCGGGCGGCGTATGCATGGGTCGGCTATGGTCACGACAATCTGTACCTTGCTTTTCAAACCGAAATGCCGCCGAGCGGCGAACTTGTCACAAACATAAGACGGAGAGGTGGCGAGGTCATTCAGGATGATTGCGTGGAACTGTGGATTGTACCGCCCGAGGCGGGACGCAACACGGACGGCCCAAAGGGACAAGGGTATTTCCAATTATTGGTCAATTCCATTGGTACGATATACGACCGGCATCATGAACCGGGATTTGGGCTTTCGGCATCCGCCTGGAACGTCGACATGGATTGGGCCGGGCAAGTGCACGGCGACTTCTGGCACACAGAGATGGCCATCCCCCTTACAGAGCTGGGAATCCGAAATCTCGTGTTTCCGTCCACGTGGAAGATGCGACTGGTCCGAGACTGGAAACGACCATGGCGACAGGCCGCCGTTGCCGCCTCCCGGCATTTCGACGATCCTGAGTCCATGATGCGGGTGGTATTTGATGACAGCGCCATCGCAACCGCTGTGTCCTTCGATGTCGAAAAATTGCTGGACGGCCAAACCACAATGGTCGTCAATTGCACGAATCCTACGGACACGGCAATGGAGGTGGAAGTCACCGCAAAAGTCGAAGCGGGAGACGATACCGTTGTCGACGAACGCACGGGGCTGTCTCTTCCCGCAGATACGGAGAAATCGGCGACCATTCCGCTGAAGCTGGACTTGGCACCCAAAAACACTCTCTCCGTCAATGTACGAGATGTAACGAATGGCCGAATGCTGTATGCCCGCCAAACGGTGTTCCGCCCCCCACCCGAGAAAAAATGGAAGATGCCGGAGGCCGACCTGACATTTTATCTGTCGTTTGACAAATCCAGCCTGGCCGCGGATGTAGCAAAAGGGGCCCGACAACCCATCGACATCGACGGCGACTACGAGTTCATCCAAGGCTTGAGAAAAGGTGGGAAGGCCCTTCTTTTTAAAGAAAACTCTACAGTGACGTATGACAACAAAGACAACTTGACCGTCCCCTGTGCCGTTTCCTTCTGGATACAATTGTTCCGCGAACGAAAGGGGAAGGAACGTACGTATTTCTGGCGCACTGCATTCCAACAGAAAGGCTACATGGGCATCCAGGATTCCATATACGGGCATCTCCTGCTCTGGCTTCAATATTTTCCGGACATGTCGCAGATCATCCGTGTCAATAGAATTTTCCCCTGGCAGCAAGGACGGTGGTTCCACATCGCCGTCAATATTTCAGAAGACAACGTGGAACTCTATCGTGATGGCAAGCTCATGGGGCAGGGATCCCTGGACCGGCCCCTGTCGGAGACGGAGCTGTCACCGTTTCTTATCGGTGGCACGGGCTATGCCATGGACGAACTCAAACATTTCTCAAGGACGCTCACGCCTTCGGAGGTTGAACAGCTGGCGCTCGGCGGACAGTCGCTCGATGGGAAGATATCATGGTTCCCTTCATTGAATTCACTTGCGGTCGAGGCCGTTTCAGAAGAGGATATTTCCGACAGACCCCTGAAACTGGTGGTCATGGCAATGGACGACCAGCAAACCGTGATGCACTGTGCCGACATCGCACAGGCCGACTGGTCGCGGACCGACGCGGACACCCATCGCTTGCGACGCGTCGTCTCCCTGCCTGAATTAGAGGAAGCAACCTACAATACGTTCGTTCTGAAAGGCAATGATATTCACGAAGACAGACGGCTTTTAGAGCGGGAATTCGTCGTGAAACACTACGCCTGGGAAAACAACGACCTCGGTAAGAGTGACACCATCATCCCGCCGTTCACTCCCATTGAGGTCAACGGTAACACATTGAGCTGCGTATTGCGGGATTACGAACTTGGTCCTCTGGGGCTCCCGGACAAAGTGACCAGCGAAGGCCGTCAGATCCTCCATAACCCCATAACCCTAAACGTCGTACGCAATGGACAACACCTTTCCTGGACCAACACCGGAAATCTCCAGTGGCTCGAAAAAGAACCGCATCTGGCACGATTCCGGGCGGCGGCGGCAAATTCGGCACTGAAAGTCACCAGCGAAGGTCATCTCGACTACGCTGGGTTGCTACAGCTGAAACTCACAATCGTCCCCGAGGACGATGCTGAGATCGACCGCGTTTACCTGGACGTTCCCGTGAAGAAGGAAACAGCACGGCTGTACCACGCGGTCGGCGAACACCTGCGGGCAAACCCCGCCGCGCAAGTTCCACGGGAGAACGGCATGTTCTTCGAAAGCCGATCCATCCCCCAGCCGAGCATCGCCGACAATTTTATACCATACGTCTGGATCGGTGAAGAACGGCGCGGTATGTCATGGGTCGCTGACTGGGATAAGGACTGGATTCATTCCGAAACCAGAGCCGCGGTGGAACTGATAAAGCAAGACTCCGGGCAAGTGCTGATTCGAGTCAACTTTATCAATGGTCCGGTTGTCTTAAAACGCACACGCGACATCGAGTTCGGCCTGATGGCGTCACCCGTCAAACCCATGCCGAACGACTGGAAACAGAAGGTGTTCGAATTCGATTATCCAGGCACTGGAAAGTACACCATACTTTGGACGGCCCAGGCCGGTTTTCACTATAACTGGGCCAGCCGGTATCCGCTGGACAAGGACTGGGCGTACATCGAAAAACTCATGGAAACTCGCAAAACGGGAACCGTGGATCAAGCATTCATTGACCGGTGGATCGAAAAGGTCATGACCCATCCCGGGAAACTCACCCACAGGAGTTCCGAAGCCAAGGTCAGACGGCACGTTCTGAGCGCGTTCCGCAGAGCACAAAAAAACGATGTGAAACTCCTGCCGTACTCGGTGGCAAGAGAACGCGCCGATCGTTTGCCGGAGTACGAAGTGTACGGTGATGAATGGGAGTATCGGCACCGCATGAATTGCTCCGAATCCTTTCGCGACTATGCCGTGTGGTACGCGGCGAAGATGATGGGGCACGGCATGGATGGAATGTATGTCGATAACACATTTGCGGCAGCGAAGTACACTTGGCCCACAGGCGAGGCCTATATCGGTGAAAACGGCGAGATACATCCGTCGCTGGGTATCCTGTCGCGAACCAGACCGCTGATCAGACGACTGGCAACGATGATGGTCGATAAAGGGCACGACCCGTTCGTCTTTGTCCACATGACAAACGCCAATATCCTTCCTCTGCTCTCGTTCGCCCAAGCCAATCTGGGATGGGAATGGAAGTATGGGAAAAGCGATTTCCAGGAAAAATTCACGCCCGCATACATCCGGGCGGTCAATATCGGTCAGCAGGCGGGAACCATTCCCGTCGTGCTCGGCGGAGTGACAGGGCTCAAGCCGAACAGCGAAGAAGAGATTCGCCTCTCGAGAACCGCTCTCGCCATGACCTTGCCGCATCACATCTTCCCGCGGGCACGCATCCATGGGCCAACCTGCATAAAGGCAAGAAAAATTGTTTTGGACTTTGTCGCCCGCTCCGCGGTGAAAACTCACTTCTACTGGGACAACAAGGAACTTGTGCAGGCGCCCGAGAACCTGATGGCGACAATCCATAGAAGCGAGGATCAACTATTGCTCGTGATTGGCAACCTCAAAGGCGCGGGTAAATATGAGATTGATCTGAATCTCGAGAAATTGGGAATTGACGCAATTACAAGGGCCGTGAATGAAGAGACCGGAGAAACAGTGGCGTTCGAAGGTAACTCCGTAAAGATTGCGGTCAACCGACACGACTTTGCGCTGGTCGGGCTGAACATCGAATAGTCCGCGGGCAGGTCAACATTCGACACGAATTGAAGACGGCAAGCATACTGAAACCAGTGACAACCACAAAACTATTTACTTTAATTGAACTCTTGGTCGTAGTGGCGATTATCGCGATTCTCGCCAGTTTGCTTTTACCCGCATTAAGAACGGCACGAGAAAGTGCAAATCGTACCGTCTGCATCAGCCGCAATCGGCAAATGCTACAGGGGATGACCATGTTCATCGGCGACAACAAATACTATCCCCCGTTCCTCTCCGAATCCAACGACCCTTCGAACAACCACTATCACCCATTGCACAATCAACTCGAATCCAACTGGTGGGGTGGCATGCTGGCGCCGTACATGGGCGACGAACCGTTCTCTTACTGGAACGTACCGAATTGGTCAGAATGGCACCTGTGCCCGGTTAATCGCGTCACGCCACAACGGGATTGGATAGCTTACAGCATCTGGTTCGGGTTTGCACGCGCCAACCCCGGTTCGGCAGTCACTCGCGCTCACAGGACGGTTACACCGCATGAAGTTGTACACCCCAGTGAATCAGCGCTTTTTACCGACCGCATGAACGATGACTCTCTCAGGGGGGATGGCGCAATTCGGCGTTACTACTACGCGGCCGGCCCCGGCGGAAGCCCCGACTGGGACCATCACGGCGTGGGAGCGGTCTACGGCTTCGCTGACGGCCATGCTGGCCTGGTGGAAGAAGAAGAGGCTAAGACGCTGTATTCCTCGGATTCAAATAAGGACACTATTTATTTCAAATACCCAAAAGACTGGTAGTTTACAGTGTGACAGCTCAATCAATCCACGGTTTGAAGGTCCCTGGGAGATGAACACTATACACAAGCATCCCATGGGATCCATTGGGGTGAAACATGAAGTTAAAGATGAAGGTATAAACGCTTCAAAACCGTAATCTTTCGCCGCAATCTTTACCGTAATCTGGTTCTTTCGATGCGAGATGTCAATCACAAATTGTTTAAAAATGCAAACTGGCAGGCTGTCGGACTTAGCACCTCGAATCTGATGCTGAATATATCGGGGCAGTATTTGTTCCGGCTTCCCTGCAATAGGAGAGGCCGTTGACTCAACGCTACAAGCCAGTCCTGAAAACCGGCCCGATCATTCTTGAATCACACGACGCCCACCTGCGGGATCCGTCCGGAGTTCTTTTGTCTGAGGATCGTTATCATTGCTGGCCGACCCGGGTTGACATGGCCGTGGGATCGCCCGTCGGCTACCGCGGAAAAGTGTGGCACTTCGCTGCCTCATCGCCGGAGGGCCCCTGGGAAGACCTCGGCCCCGCGATTCTCCCAGCTTCAGACCCCGGCGCTTACGACAGCCTGGGTACATTTACCGCCGACGCCATCTTCGATCCAGACCGCGAAACGTGGTTTCTTTTCTATTCGGCCGTAGACCAAAACTTTACGAACGAACGCACCGTGTCAGGCTTTGGACGAACGTGCATTGCAATGGCACGAAGCGGCAGTCCAGACGGCCCCTGGGAAAAGCTGCCGCTGAATCCCATCATTACACCAGGTCACGAACCGGAAGCATGGGACGGTCTGCGCATCGATGAAGCCATGCCCATGGTTGTTTTTGGCGAAAAACGTTTGTACATGCGGGGCGTTCAGTTGGTCTGTGAACAGCCATTCCAGAACCGCCAACTTCCAGGTCTCTATCTGCCAGAGAATACTGGCAGATGGGACTGCGCGTACCAAGCATCGGACCATTGTCCGCTGACACTGCCGCCCAACGGCGCCCGAGGGTTTGAAGCGTACGCGTACTTCCCGGATCCGGACGGCATACTCCACATGCTCAGCACAAACCCCATTGAGGGTCCCCGCAATCAGCTGGGTCATGCCATCTCACGGGATGGGATAAACTGGCGGCACATGGAACCGCTGCACCTGGATAATCCCGGGGGATATGTGTTCGCTGTCCATCCCGTATGGGAATCAGCCACTCCGGGCAGCGACGGCAAACCGACCGCCATGGTGACCCAGATTCTCGACACAGATGGACGAATGAAAGTGCAGCTTCTGACTCTCGAGTGGATCGACAGGCACTGATTCGCGGGGTCGGACGATCGAAATCAGCGGTGGCGAGCTTCTCGCCGCACGCTGGATTTCTTTATTGAGGCGTTGATCCCGTTCTCCGTGCCCGCCAGGCAGATGGACAGAATTGAGCAGGGGGGCAACTGCACAGACAGCTTCCCATCAGAAAAGACGACGGGATGCTTTCTCGCTTTAACGCGTTCGGGTTCTTCAAACGTATTCTGTGCCCGAGGATCCGCCGTGAGAACACGCGATGTTCCTGACGCCGGCGCGAAACTCCCCACGACATCGATGTCGTATGTAAAGGCCTTCTCCAAATCCGCGTTAGTGAAGGTTATGAGCATCTGTTGCCTGTCCGGAGATAGAGAAACCGATGCAGTGACGACGTCCAGCGACTTGTCGGTAGTCAGCACCGTCTCAGGACTCTCGATTGCCACCTGCGGAGTCGTGTGAAGACTTTCCACCGCTTGCCCACCCTGGTGTTCCTTGAACATCTCGAACACGTGGAAGGTCGGGGTCCGGTACGTACGCGACCCATCCGTCCGCAACAAGGCATGCAAAACATTAACGCTCTGCGCGATGGTTGCCAATCCGATCCTGCCTGGATACCGTTGAAGCAAATGAAAGTAGCGCGCAGCGAAGAGTGCGTCACGCTGCGTACACGGCTGCTCGCAGTTGTTTGTCATCGAGGTCCCGGGATGCCATAGCCCCCATTCGTCAAGTGCCAACTTGACATTCTGGTTTCCGACAATCGCATCAACGCTGCCGAGGAAAGACTCGATGCGCAGCCGGTTGCGTTGGTCAATCTGTGCGAGAACATTCCAATAGTCCTGCGTTGTGAACGTATCTCCATTGCCCTGGCCGGAGTAGAGATGCAGGGATGCAAGTTCCATATTGTCGCGAATTCCCGCTATTACTTCCTGGAGCCAGTCATTATGAGGCGAGAATGGCTTCGGATTCCAAGTGGGCTCTACGAGGCTGGCGATGCACTTGATCCCGGGAGAAACGCGCCGCATGTTTTTGCGCCAAAGAAGGTACCGCTGTACATAATCCTGCGGGCGGTGCAACCAGTAGGATTCGTTTCCGATGGCCCAGTATTCGACGTGCCAGGGATCGGCCTTGCCGTTCTTGCGCCGCTGTTGGGCAAAGCTGGTAGGGCCATCGGCATTGCAGTATTCCACCCAGTTCATCGCGTCCTGTGCCGTGAGCGTGGCGGTATTGGCACACAAATTCGGCTTTGCCCTCGTCAGTTCGCAGAACTGCATGAACTCATGGGTACCGAAGGCATTTGTCTCTTCTTTGCCGGCCTCGCATTCATGGAAACGGATTGGCCGTTTCCTTGCGGGGCCCACCCCGTCACGCCAGTCGTAGCACTCCGCGAAATAACCGCCCGGCCACCGGATAAGAGGCGCGGCGACAGCGCGAAAGACGTCAACCGCCTCTTTGCGAATGCCGCCGATATTGGGAATAGAGGAGTCCTTGCCAACCCATATCCCGTCATAGATGCAATGACCCAGATGCTCAATGAAATGCCCGTAGACTTCAGGAGCAATCGTGCCTCGGCGCCTGTCGCTGTAGACTGTGAGTCTTTCCATTGTCATTCACGTATCCTTTCGGTTCAGTGTGTGCCCCAACACCATGATCTGGGGCCGACGTAGGAGGTCCCCAGTATCAATTTGTTCGCATTTATCTCAATGGATACCACCGCTGAAATTCCGCGGATTCAGGACATTGTATAGGTTCGATTGAATAATTGCTGACAACAGCGAGCTTCGGGGAGATTTTTCACGGTCGCGAGGTGGCGTCTCGCGAAAACGGTTTTGACGGGACGTTCAACGCCTCCATGAATGAAGTCAGGAAATGAATGCCGAGAAGAATGTCAATGCTGTCGTGCGGGCCAAATTCTTCGTGCGGCCAATAGGTATGAAGCAGGTCCACATACCAGAATCCAATGGTCAACCGCTCGGCGTCGTATCCACCCGCGACTGGCGAGGCCAAACTGCGTTTGAGCACATGTGCAATGTCGTGCAAAAGAGCAGCGGCATCGTCGTATCGGCCACGTTCGTAAGCATCCTCCAAGTCATGCGCCCGGCGTGTTACGTCCCGGCAGAGTTCGGGATGTTGCTTTCCAAAAGCGCCGCGTATCTTTCTAAGAGAATTATCGACACGGCGCGTTACCCCGCTTCCGGTCGATTCCTGCTCCTGCATAAGCAGTCGATAGAAACGCTCGCGCCCTCCCAATAGGTCACCTACCGCAACGGCAAGAGAACGCTGTAACACGGGGTTGCGCGTTTTTTTCATGCGTGGCAAGATATCGTAGACAGCCGCCATCTCGCCCAAACGACCGAGGGCTTCACTGGACGCGGTCACCAGCTTTGCATCATTACTTCCGCGTAGCATGCCTAGCAATGATTCGCGCGCCCGGGGGTCCCCTATCTCGCCCAATGTCCGTGCGCTCTCTGCTTTTGTCTCCCGGTCTTCACTATCCAATTGCCGCAACAGTACATCGACGGTTTCGGCGGATTTGCATTCGCGCAACGCTCGCGCGATTTGCGGACCCAAGTCCGACTCCGGATTCTCCAAACGTCGTACCAACGCGTCAACGGCTTCCGGGGTCCCCAGTCGTGCAAGCGCCACAGTGGCCTCTTCGCGAACCTCCGCGGCAGGATCGTCCAGCTTTTCAATCAGGTCGGACACGGCGAACACGGCGCCTTTCTCCCCAATTCTGCGCACGGCATCGGCACGCTTTCGACTGGTCGCCGTCGCACTGACACTGAGGATGTTCTGTATGACGCTCACCGTGCGCAAGGGATTGGCAATCAGCAGCCGAACCGATATGTCTCCCGTACGTTTCCGTACGCGCATCAGAAGCGGAAGCGTTACCACCCAAATCACGACCACCTGGATGAGGACGAGCACGTGAAAAAAGGAGATGGCGGTGCCGGTGGGTAAAGCCCCTGAAAACGGGTGGACTTCCACGTAATCCATGACACGCCCCCCCAGCACGGGCCCGAGCGCCCCAAGCAACCCGACACATGTCCAGTGAACGGCCATTGCTATCGTGCGACCTTCTTTCGGCACAACCGCCGCGCTCAAACTGAAATGGGAAAGAGCCACTCCATGGTAGCAGGCGCCGGCAAACAGGTTCACGATGGCCAGCAGAAAGATGGGCTGCGGTACGGATAACGAACCGAGGGAGGGAAGCGAAACCGTCACTGACAGGTCACGCACAAAAAACCATACGGCGCCGAACAACGGCGTAATCAGCAGCATAACCCCGCCGAACGCACGGGCGCCAACCATATCGAGCACGCGCCCCCATCCGATTCCGGACAGGGCCGCACCGAGACTGGCCGCAATGGTAATCGCCGCCAAATGAGAATACTCCACACCGAAGTGCCGTTTCAAGTAGATCATGCCAAACGAGCCGACCACACCTAAGGCAAATGTCCACGATCCAAATGCCACTGTCAACCAGAGAAAATCGGGATCTTTAAACGGGCCCAATGCCCGGCTGAGGAGAGACAGACGCACAGCCGACCGTTCCGGTCGCGGTTCCGGCACCCAAAGATGGATCACAATGTCTACTGTACCTGCCAGCGCAGCGAGCGCAAAAACCAGGCTGAAACCGACAAACGATCCTCCCGGTGTGCCCGGTTCGGGAAATCGGTCGAGCAGCCATCCGGTCACCGCAACGGCCAGCAAGTAGGCCACCATGGTCATACTCTGTCGCACCCCCCAGAACCGCCCGCGCGTCCTTTCAGGCACGAAATCGGCCATCCAGCTGAACCAGGGCGCCGTGCCGGTTTGAGCCAACAGAGAACTGACCGCAACCACCCCCAACATCCCCCAGATCATGACAGAATTACGCCCGGCGAACAAAAATGGAAGCACAGCCGGAATAAACCACAGCATCCGCTGTGTCATAACGCATGTCGCCCAAAACGGCTTGCGGGCGGGCAGACGGTCCGCCACAAAGGCAGCCGGGATCTGCATGAACATGGCCACCTGCTGGATCGTCACAACCAGACCGACAACCACGCCGCTGGCCCCAAGCTCCTCCATGAACATGGTGGAGGCAATCCCCATGGCACCCGCGACCCACACCATGCCGAACGCACCAGCCACAATGTTGATGCGCAAACCCCGCTCAACCGCCCGGCGGGTAATACGACGTCCGTCAGTGGCTATCAAATCGTTGGTGACAGGTCCGGACATCAACGCCGTCCAGTGCTAAAAATCTATATCGCCGGGAAAGTCATCCTCTGCGCGATGTTTTCTGGCCTGACGAGACGGTGCCAGAGGGGTGAAAGGCACATCTTCGAGTTCTTCAGCAAGCCGGGCATTGGCTGAAATTGCATGGTCAACAATTTCACCTTGCTCCACGTAATGATACGCAAGTCCCGCGATCATCGCGGCATTGTCCGTACAAAACTTGGGCGGCGCAATCACCAGACGCCGGTCACTGGCTTCGGTCTGTTCTTTAAATCGGTCGCGCAAGCAGCTGTTACACGCCACGCCGCCACACAGAAGGATACTGCCGGCATCATGCTCATTCGCGGCCGCGACGGTCTTGCGAACCAGCACGTCCACGATCGACTCCTGATAACTGGCAATCACGTCCAGAAGTTCCTGCTTGGACAAGTCGCGGTCCCGCACATGATACAGCAGAGAAGTCTTAATCCCGCTGAAACTGAAATTAAAACGATCTTCCGCGGCTACCGGCTTGCCGCTTTCGCCCATGAGACCGCGGGGAAATCGTACCGCTCCAGGATCGCCGTTCTTCGCCAGACGATCAATGACCGGTCCGCCAGGGTATCCCAGATCAAGGATCTTGGCCGCCTTGTCGAACGCCTCCCCAGCCGCATCATCCAGCGTGCGTCCCAGCATCACTGTTTTTCCGTCAGCCGCCAACAGTATCAATGACGTATGCCCACCGGAAACCACGAGAGCGACCACGGGAAACTCCCGGGGACTGTCAAGCAAATCCGGCGCTGCCATAAAACAACTGTAAACATGTCCAAGAAAATGATTTACGCCTATCAACGGAAGGCCGCCCGCCGCCGCGAGTCCCTGGGCATAGGATAAGCCAACCAGCAGGGCAGGCACCAGGCCGGGACGATGCGTGACGGCAACGGCGTCCATATCGGCCGCCGTCAGCCCACTCTCGAGAAACGCCGTCTCCACCACTGGGCAAATGTTGCGAATGTGCTCGCGTGCCGCAAGCTCCGGCACTACCCCGCCGTAACCGGCATGCTTCTCAATCTGAGAAGCAACAATAGTCGACTTGACGACCGTCCCGTTAAACACCACGGCGGCAGCCGTCTCATCGCAACTTGTCTCGATCCCTAATACATTCACTGCGGTTTGGACGCTTTCTGAAATACTTCGTAACTCTGCAGGGTCTCAATGGCCCGCTGAAGTTGCGGATCAGCCGCCGGATCCAGTTCCGCGGAGCTCCCCACCGCCATCTGCCGCTCCACAAGTGCCTTCGCCTGTTCATTACTGAGTTTAACCACGATGTTCGGTTCAATGCCCTGCTCGTGGATAACACGCTTGCTCGGCGTGTAATACATCGCCGTAGTAAGCCGCAGAGCACTGCCGTCAGGCAGCCTGATCACATTCTGTACGGACCCCTTGCCAAACGTAGGAGTGCCCACCAAAACCGCTCGCTTATAATCCTGGAGGCACCCCGCAACAATCTCGGCGGCGCTGGCACTGCCATGATTCACAAGACACACAACCGGGGGATTGAGGAACTTCGGGCCGTTGTCGGTAAGATATTCCTGCCGTTGCGAAGGCTGACGTCCTTCGGTAAAAACCACAAGCTTATCCGGCTTGAGGAATTGACTGCATACATCCACGGCACTGGTAAGTAAACCGCCGGGATTATTGCGCAGATCGAGGATGAGCGCCTTTGCGCCCTCCTTGTTCAAAGTCGCCAGAGCGGCCTCCAACTTACCCGTCGTCCCTTCATCGAACTGCACGATTCGGACATACCCGATAGTTTCCGCCACGATCTGAGTCCCCTTGACACTCGGCACTTCAATAACCGCCCGCTCAACCGTTAATTCTTTGGTCTCCTCCGTGTCGGGACGATAAATCGTGAGCGACACACTGGTGCCGGGCTCCCCTTTCAGTTTTTGCACCGCCTCACTCAACTTGGCATCCGTCACTTCCTGCCCGTTGATCTCGATGATCTGGTCACCCGCCAGAATACCCGCGCGACTCCCGGGGGTCCCTTCAATAGGCGCCACCACAGTCAACCGCCCGTTACGCACAGTCACAACAATACCGAGACCGCCAAACTGCCCCTCCGTGGTCTCCACCATATCGTCGAACTCGTCCGGCCGCAGAAAACTGCTGTAAGGGTCCAGAGCACCCACCATGCCTTTCATGGCATTGTAGATGAGGGATTCGTAATCAATATCTTCAGGATCTACATAGTCTTTCTGAATCAAATGCAGGACCCGCATCATGACATTGATCTTCTCGAGCGCCGCTTCCTCGTTGGGCCGAAGAGATTCGCTGGAGTACACCCGGTAGCCAACGGCCAGATTGACGGCCAGTGCCAGTGACGTGAGTAAGAGCAGGATATTTCTGGGTTTCATAATCATGATGACCTCAGCTGAAGATTCGATCGGCCAGGTACGAGTCGAGTGCGTCCAACCCGACGCGTTCCTGGGTCATCTCGTCGCGATCACGAACGGTTACGGCGTTGTCTTCAAGAGTCTCGAAATCCACGGTTACGCACAATGGGGTGCCGATCTCATCCTGCCGACGGTACCGCTTGCCAATACTGCCGCCGTCGTCGTACTCCGCCCGGAAACGTTTGCGCAACTTATGGTACAGCGGCTCGGCATTTTCCGTCAGTTTCTTACTCAGCGGGAGAACCGCCACCTGCACCGGTGCGATGGCGGGTGCCAGTCTCAGCACAACCCGCACGTCCTGCTCTTTACCCTCCTTCTTGGTCTCAGCCAGATCCTCGTAATAGCCGTTGGCCAAAATGGCCAGGCACATGCGATCCAGCCCGCACGAGGTCTCGATCACGGTAGGATGGAAACGCTCGTTAGCCTCCTGATCGAAGTACTTCATGTCCTTGCCCGAATACTCTTCGTGCCGACTCAAATCGTACGTGCCGCGATGGTGAACCCCTTCCATCTCACCCCAGCCGAAGGGGAACTGAAATTCAATATCCACGGCCGCTTTGGCGTAATGAGCAAGTTGCTCGTGTTCGTGAATACGTAACTTGTCAGACGGGATCTTCAGTAAATCCGTATAATAACGCCAGCGCTGCTCGCGCCAATACTCAAACCATTCCATGGCATCATTGTCACGACAGAAAAATTCCATTTCCATCTGAACAAACTCACGCGAACGGAACGTGAAATACCGTGGCGTCACTTCGTTGCGGAACGCCTTGCCGACCTGGGCAATGCCAAACGGTAGTTTCTGCCGTGAAGCAATCCGGACAAGATCGAAATCAACGAAGATGGGCTGGCAAGTCTCGGCTCGCAGATAGGCGGCATGTTCTTCGTCGAAGATCGGCCCGACATATGTCTTCATCATCAGGTTGAATTCGCGCGGCGCCGTCAGGTTTCGAGAGCCACAATCCGGACAGACCTCAGGATCCTCCATCTGGTCCAAGCGATGCCGATGCTTGCAGTCGGTGCAGTCAACCATCAAATCAAAGAACTTCTCGATATGCCCTGAAGCACGCCAGACCTCCGGATGGCAGATAACACTGGAGTCGAGCCCGACAACATTGTCCCGATCCTCCACTATTTCACTCCACCAGAGTTGCTCGACCGCTCGACGCAGGGTCACACCGTAAGGGCCGTAATCCCAGAACCCGTTGATGCCCCCGTAAATCTCCGAACTCTGGAACACAAACCCTCGTCGCTTGCACAGCGACACCAGTTTCTCCATCGTCGTCTGTTCTGTCGCGGTCTGAACCATCGTTGCCTCACTTCTAAACGTTAGCAATCACCATGATATCCGGTTGGATAAAAAGAAGCATAAGATAGCGTTCCCCAAGGGTACCCGCAACTGGGCGAAGAACACTATGCGTAAGGATTAGCTGCCGGACAGATAGGCTTCGATCCGTTGAAGAAAGCTCTCAAAATCGTCGAGACGATCCTGAAGGATTGCATAGACTTGGTCCAGATCGACATCCCAGTAGAGATGGACAATCCGGTTGCGGAATTGGGCCATCAGCTGCAGTCTCGCGGTCAGATCCGACGGTAGAATTGCCGCGTCGCCCAACAGCCTGAAGGTGTCGGCGTAGGTCGAAGGCACGCCTAACGCGTCTGCCGAACAAATGTGGGTAGCCACTTCGATAGCGGCCTCAATCGCGAGCTGAAGCGCGTGAAGCACGGCATACTGCCGTTCCCGATTACGGCGGAAGTCTTCCAAGCTTATATCGCCGAACAATTCAAGATCTTTGAGATACCTCCGGATACGCTGCTCACGTTCCCTGATAATCTCCGCATCAGCAACCATCAGGTTGTCCTCTGTATCGCGCGGCGCGTACCCTTAAAAAGCATGTCGCGCATGGGTTTGAAATCCAGATAACCAGTAATCGCACGCACCTCGAAAGATTCTTTCGCAGCCGGATCCATGTTGACAAGAAGACGGCCGTCGCGGATGATACGGTAGGCCAGATGACAGGGTGCTTGGGTAAGGGAAACCAGATCGACCGATCGTCCCGGAAGACACCGGCTCAATTCCGATTCCAAAGCAACGAGAACATCGTCCGAAGTCCCAGACTCCTTCAAAAGAACCCCGATATCCACATCACTCAAAGGGCTCATCCTTTCTTGTGCGGCCGACCCGAACAGATAGGCGCAGGCAACGTCTTCCGAGCGTCGCAAAACATCGCACAACCTCTCGCGTTGCACGACGGACAACCCCTCACCATCGTTAGACTGTAAACTGTCCACCATCCAATTACTATAGTTCTCACCAGAAAGTCGGTCAACAGTAACGCTTCAGTTACCAGATCCCCGCGTTCAGGCTTGTCGAGCAGATTCCAGTTCGCAGTTTCATTCCCAGGCGATGACCCCGTGGTACGCGGAGACAGTGCTCAATTCACCATTCACGACAAAACCTTCGGGACGATCCGCCCCATCGGTCAGTCGTCTTTCCTGAGTTGACGCAGAAGCCGACTGGATGCGTCGACAATCCGATAGCCAGCCTCAGGGACAAACCGCGTCCAGTAAATCGGCTCGCCCGAGTACCCTCCGGAAATCACGGCCGGATAGGTGGGACAATACCCGGAATAGCCGTCGCATATACTGAAGACCGCCGTCAACGGAAACGGACTGCGACGTTTGATATCCAGGCCAAACTGGCAAAACAACTCCGTCGGTTGCGTGACAACGGCCGCGGGACCGATCCGGACGACGTGGATGGGCAGCTTCCCGACGGGGTTGTCGCCAAATCGCTTCTGAAGTAACGCGGCACCGTGGGCAGAGACAATCTCGAAAGGCGGGATTTGTTCACCCGCGTCAACGTGTTCTAACACCTCCCCGGCCCACTTCAACCGCTCGGCGGACGGCAGGCGAACGGCGACCTCAATGTCTTCGTACACATGCTCAATGGATACTTGTTCAAGCGGCGCGGTTTCATAAATCAATCTCAATGTTTCTCCGGCCAAAGGCAGTGCACAGCGTCCCAGCTTCATCTCCTTGTCCATGCCGATTCCATGCCCGTCCAACGTATCCTGACCGATGTCGCCAAAGGCGCCGTTAAAAAACAGGACGGGAATATCGCCTACCGCATCTCGAATCAGCTTTCTCGCCAGCCCCGGATAGTCGGCGGAATAGAAGTCGGCGCCGTAGAAAGTACAGGGGTGCGCGGTATTCTGATGCAGTACGGCCGTGACTCGGTTGTCGTCGTCGACGGCGTAGATCACCAACTGTTCATGGTCTTCCGGCCCCTCCAGTCCGGTGAAGTCGTGGCCGTCTGAGTTAGGCCCCATTTGGTGGCTGCCGTCACTCCAGCAGGTTCGCCGATTATAGCCGATCTTGGCATGCCCGCCGGCCACCCCGATCCTCGCTGGCTTCAGCGAATTCATGGTGTGTCCCGCGAGGACGGTCAAGCTTTCCTTGAGTTTGGCGAGATACGCGGAATCCACGGGTTTCACGTAGTTCGAGGGGATGACCGACGGACCGCCCGTGTGGGTTGCGCCAATGATGATGGCCCGCGGATCCAGTCCCGATGCTTTGGCCATGGACTCCCTAGCATCCTGCGTAAACTCCGGCTCCAGCCCACCCAGGTCGCAACTCACAAACATCACCGCGGTGTTGTCGTCGACGAGACACAAGCCACCCGCTTCCAGTTCGTCGCGGATGTACTTGGCCTTGCCCCCTACAGTCGCCCCCTGAATGTCCGTTCCCAGTTCATTCGTGATGATGGTCGACGCACTGCCGGCTTGCAACATGTTTCAAATTCCTTATCCTGTAGTGTTCATCCATAAAAGACTTTACAATGCCAACTTGATAAGTACATGTCATGGACTATTAACAACAGGTCCAGGATTATTATGCAGACTATTTGGAAGGGCTCGATTTCTAGCGAGAGCCCGCCCAGATTCAGACTTCCTTACCTAAAGGAAAATTCAACGTGTCGTGGTACCGCGACCATTTTCCGTCTGAATGCCTTGTTTGAGCACAAGAGATCAAGATATCTGAGATTGGAATTATCCTCAGGAACATGCCGTTCAGGACGGTGCCGGGCACAGACTGCCCGACGGCCTCGGAGCGCTGGGCAGAGTTCTCGTTGACGCGGGTCGGCTAGTACTTAGTTGGAATAATTCGCGTACTATGACGTGAGCTATTTCGGATGCTCAGGGCGCCGAAAGAGCCGCGCCCTAAAGGGTTATGCCTCTTCTGGCGCCGGACCGAACGGGGGGCACACTTCACCGATCCATTTCGTCCCCACACTTGCTCGGATACGCTTAACCGACCGACTTCGACCGAGACGACGGGACAATCGGTTCGGACAACCACGAAATGTCCACCGAACAATTACGCAAAAAACGGTATCCTGCTCTCTTCAGTTTGTTGCCAGACAATGCCGCGGACTTCGTGGTGTTCAATCTCTCCAGTCCATTTGTCTTTCGCCGGTGAAACCGCGCAATAGAAATGGTACAGCGTACTTCCGCACGTGATTCGGAGGTGAAAAACTGAGGTTGTGTTGTTCAAAAAGCACTCACCAAGTGAATTCATCGAGACGCGTGTACGTATCCCCGTCCGGATAATCGTCGCGAATGCGTTGCAGAAAAGCTTCTCCCCGCGCCTTGACGTCTGCTTCATTCGGATCGTCGGCGCGGCGCTGCATGCCGCGTGACCTGGAAGCATACAGCTTGCAGTTGTACGCCGCCCAATAAAGCGCGTCGTCCGCCAGTGTACTGTGCGGGCATTCGTTGGCAACGCGCTCGTAGAGGTCGGCAATCTCAAGGAACATTCTCCGGCCCCGCGACCATTCCACCACTTCTTTGTTCTGTCCCAGCCAGGCCGGCCCAAGATGCACGCCGCTCATCGAGTAATAGCAATGGTATACCGTGGCATCGGCCAGGTTCTGGAGCGATGTTCCCATCGTATACAGGCACTTGGCTCTCAACTCGTTTTCTTCCGGGCCCAGATCGGCTTCCAGATTCTTCAACCGCCGAAAACAGTCGTAGCTCAAATCCGCCTGCGTTCTGACGCCGTAGGTGACAGTGGCCAGCCTGTATTCCGCTTCGTGCCGGGCTTGCGGTGTCCGGGCGCGCTCGACCGCCTGCTGCGCCCGCTCAATTTTTTCGACCATTTCCGGAAGCCAGGGGGGCCATTCCCGACAGTGCTCGAGCAACTCCCGCCGACGCGGACGGAGCCACTCCAGGTCGCGCTCGAGAACCGCCCACAGTGCCCGACGGAGGAATAGCTTGCGACGCACACCCGCGAAGTCGCCGGATTGATCGGACAGCATATCGTCCAGTTCCGCGGGCGTGACATTGGCAAACCCCGCAACAAACGCATCGTACACATCACATTGAAACGCGGTCCATATCAGGAGCGGATAGTCCTTCTTTTCCAATGCGGACGCGGCCAGGATCCGGCCCGCCGTGATGCGATAGGGATGCTCGGCATTTCGGATGATTTCCTTCAGTTGACTGCTATCCCGAGCGGTCTTCAGCGTCAGAACACCGTCCAGCACCGCCAGTTCAGCCGTTTCGATCGTATTAAGCCCGAGCCGAACCAGTCGATCACGGTTGGCGACAAAATCCGCGGAGTGCCCTTGGGTTGCGTATATGCGCAACCGCAGCATCAGGTAAAGCCGTCTCTCGTCATCGTCCATCGGAATGCTGTCCATCGCGTCGAGGATTTTCTCCGCGAACCGCAGACGTTTCCGGTTGTCCTTCCGCTGCCAGTATTCCGGTTCCTCCACGAGATCCCATTGCGTCATCCGTGCGAAGAGAGAAGGTCCCGCCGGCAGTTCGCCCAGAAGAGTCGGGCCATTTCCGTCCGGCGGGACTTCCGGTGTTTTCCGCATTGCATGTGTGTAACGCCTGATCAAACGCTCGTTATAAATAGGTTCTACGGAATAACGCAGGAGCTCGAGCAGTTCGTCGGCGGTGAGAGCATCCATGGTCAGATTGTTCAAGGCCAGTCCGGCGGCATCACGCTGCCAAGGGAATTCGCGCACGAGCCGCAAAAGTGTCGATTCCGCTGTCGGAAGAAGCTCATAGCGCCACGGCCATTCGGTACCGTCGCCATAATCCGAAAACACGGGTTTGCGTCCCGCCTTGACAATCTCGGCGAGCACTTCCGGAACCAGAACATTCAGTTCCGGACTCTTCTCGCAATTTTCGAGCAACCGCAGAAGACGTTCAGGACCTTCCATCGGCAATCGCGGACGATACAGTGCCCGAACGGACTCGAAAAGCCTCCCCTCTGCCGGTTTCCGCCATCGGTCACGGTAATCGTCGACGTCTATTCCCAGAATCGATTCAATCGCTGAGTTAACCATGTCGCCGGCGGGATACCGGACAAGCAATGCAAGATAGAGATCCAGCGCCAGTTGTTTGTCACCGATCCCGAGAACGGTTCGAGCCTGCCAGCCCAGAACGTCGTCGGCGAGGTAATGATCCGGGTACTCCCGTAAAAATTGTCGCGCGAACTCGCACACACGAGACGCCTCCGTGCCGTAGCGAACGACGGTATAC
>JAIPIM010000012.1 GCA_021734725.1 Minisyncoccota bacterium
GCTGAAGACTCGCTCCGGCTGCCGCCTGAAAGGCGGAACTCAGGCAACTGGCGGTCGAATCCAATAGTGTATTGGCGTGTTCTATGCCTGTCCTATGCGGCGCGCTTCCTTGAGGCCCTTTTTTCCGGTCCGGTCTGAGTTCCGCGTTTACGCGGCAGCCGGAGCGAGTCTTCAGCGAGCGGATTATAGGGTTTGCTGATTTCTTGTTGTCTGGGGCGACTTAAGGGTAACTGACTGACCCAGCCCCCCATACCCCCATACTGCGACGCGTGAGTGAACCGGCGTGAACGTACCCACATCCCCAATGTCTGCAGCCCGCTTCACTCGTGCCGCGGTTCCCCGGGCCGGAGCCGGCACATTGGCAGGTCTGGAGACCCGCCCTGCTTTGGCGCCGGATTGTAACGCGGTCCTCAGGGCCGCAAACCGGCGCGCCACGGGGCCAAAACCCCGCCCCGCGTTAGTCCGACATCGCTTGAAGCCGTTTTTCGGTGTACTTTCGGACGTCAATTTCCATGGCCCGCGATGCCGCGTCGTCGCTGGTATTGACGATCATCATTAACCCGTGTGGATCGAGGTGGTCAATAAAGAACTCGACATCTTCACTCTCGACGCAGCTTATGAAAAGTTTCTTTCCCGCTTCTTGAATCCGACGCATGGCCCCCACCTGCTCGCGGAACGGCGGCGTATTCGGATCATGCCCGTACTGAACCAGATCGATCTCGGGTAATCTTAGCAGATTATCGAGATGCTGACTGCACCCATCGTGCCAATGCAACACGGTATGTTCCGTGTGCGCGGCCATGACGTCTAAAGCGGGGAGAAAAACCTCGGCGTACATTTCCGGCGAAAAATTGATGGCAATGTCATCTTGAACCGTCCCCATGCGGCGGTCGCTCCATACCGGCATCCAGTTCGCCGTTCCGTCATTGCGCCTGGCAATACGGGTATAGACAAGATCGAAGGCGTGATTGCACTCCCGCGCCAGCCGCAACGCGAATTCGCGCATACGATCCGGTTTTTCAAGCGTCTCGATCAGAAATGTTTCCACGGGCATGAGCGTAGCAATCCAGTCGGCCGGTCCGCCGAAATCGCTCATCCCCAACTGTTCCACTCCCGCGCACGCTTCTGACAAGTACTCCACGGCTTCCAGGTGTCGCATCCAGTAATAGTTGTCCTCGTCGAAATGGATCCGGTCGCTTTCGTCAAGGCTTTTTATCACCGGTTCGTGCCACACGGTATCCGCCCCGAATCCGGGCTGCCCACCGGCAAACCCGGCAAACACGTTTGGTCCATAGGAAGGGATGCAATAATCGAACAGGTCCGAATACCAATTCCATCCGGTATAACGCCATCGCTTGAGCTGCAAAAGCCGGGCGGGATCCAGATACACGGATTCATCGGCGTTCAACATCCAGGGGTCCGGTTCCGGACGGTTTGGATTCGGGTTCTGTATGTGCGCAATAATCCTGCCATCCGGTACCTCTCCTCTCCAAAACGCGAGGTACCGTTCACGCAATTTGGGCCAACCGGGGATCTTTTCGTAATGTTCAACCGGACGGTTCAAAATTACATCTCCTCTCGTTGTATCAGGCATCGTTTCACGTTTATTTTCAGCATCGAAAGCATACTCGTTTCATCGCCCGCGCATCACCGCCGTCACGTCAATCTTTTCTTTATCAGTCTCAGGCAGAACATTTCCCTCGACCGGAGCGCCATCGATGGAGAGCTGAACATCTCCCGTGCAGATACCATGCGGATTCTCCACTGTGATGTGATAGTTCGTGCCGCGCCAGCGCCGGACGAGCGAATACTTTTCCCACGTGGACGGAATGCATGGATCGATGAGCAATCCGTTCAAAGTGGGTCGCACGCCGAGGATATATTCCAGGCCGACCAGATACATCCAGGCGGCACCGCCGGTGAGCCATGACAACTGACCGGTCCCGTAGCGTTCGTGATCAGGACCATAGATCCAAGACGTAAACGCGTAAGGCTCATTCGCGTACCTCCGGGGATCCCTCGCGGAAAGCTTAGGCGGAAGAATCCGCGAGAAGTATTCCCACGCCCTGTCACCGCGTCCAAGCATCGCTTCAGCCATAACGGCCCACGTGTTGGCATGCACGAAAATACCGCCGTTCTCGCCGGCACCGGGGGTATTGGTCGGGACACGCGTCTTGCCGTCCGGCATGACCCTGAAGGCAGGCGCGAAAATCCGCAATCCACACTCAGTGTTCAATTCCCGGCATGCCGCATCCATGGCCTTGGTCACACGCGTGCGATCCAGCGTTCCAGCGATCACGGACCACGACTGGGTATTCAGAAAGATCTTGGCGTCTTGTGAATCTCTTGACCCCATGACGAGGCCGTCACCTAAAACACGCCGATACCAGGCGCCGTCCCAGCATGCATCCGATTCCAATACTTTCGTGAATCGCTCCGCCGCGTTGCGCAAGAAGTTAATCTCCGATTCCCGACCGTTCAACATACGCGCCAACTCCGTCAGTAAGCGGGCCGCATAAACGAACTGCTGGGCCACCATCACGCTCTGGCACCCTTCATAGGCAACCGTAAAGATCTGGAGGAAATCGTTCCAGTCGGCGTCAAACAGTTCCGGAAGTCCGTCTTTTCCTGTATGCTCCGCGATAAACTTCAGACTTTGAAACAGATGGTCGAAAACAGTACCACTCCCGGCATCGAAATAAGGAAGATCTTTGCGAAGAAAACTGACGTCCCCAGTTTCCGCCACATAGCGATAGACGGTGAACACCCCCCAGACCGCGGCGTCGCCGCGAATATGGTCGGGATCCGAGGACAGTTCCAGGCTTTCCGGGTTTACCGAAGTGGCACAGTGACCATCACGGTAGACAGTTCGCAGGATACGCTCAATTCTACGGCGTGCCTCCTCCGGATACAATTGAATAGCGGGCATGGCATCCTGCATCGAATCACGATAGCGCAGCGCGCCGCCCGCGCCGGTATGGCGAGTGGAAATGGAGCGCCCATGCCGGAATGTCACGCGTGTGTTGTAAGGGAGCCATGTGTTGAGCATGCGGTTGGCGGCTTGATCGGGCGTACTGACTTGTGCGCAACCGAGAGCTGACTCCCAGAACTCGCGAATCTCTCCCAAGGCCCCCTGAACGTCACCCTCGGTGCGGTACCGCGCCAGCATACGCTCGCTCTCGACAAAGTCGTCGCTGACCGCGTACCGATACAAAGTGTGGTGGGTTTCCCCGGGCGGTAATTCAATCGTGCTTTGCAACGCGCCGCATGCCTGACGTCCACCATCCGGAATCTCGGATTGACCGAACCCCTCCTCCAAGGCCAGTGGATTCGCTTCCGTGCGTCCCCATCCAATGAATTCGTCACGGTCGATATCAAAGGCGCAAACCTCGTCTGTCGGCGCGAAAATACACTCGCCTTCAAAAAGGCTTTCAAACGCAAAGTACTTTGTCCGAATGCCATTCACTTTCTTATCGAACCACAGACGCCATTGATTGCCGCACACGAGGTAAGCCAGCGTGTCTTTCAGGAAACCGTGAAGCGAGAACTCCAGGTAACTTGTGAGATTCAATCGGCGCAGCGAATCGGAATTGTTGCGCAAGCGCACGGACCATAGCAAAACGTTATCTTCGGGTGGGATCAGGTAGGTAACGTCCGCCTGTATTTGTCTTTTTTCGGCATGAAACGTTGTATATCCCAGTCCGTGCCGACACTCGAAGCGATCAAGCGCAGTGCCTGTCGGACGAAACGAGGGATTCCAAATCTCAGCCCCGTCCTGGATGTAAAGATATAATCCCGGACTGTCCACCGGAAGCCCATTAAACCGATACCGGGTCAGGCGTCCCTCCGCCGGTTCCCCGAAAAACGCAAGCCCACCGGCGTTCTGGGAAACGATTGCATGCAGATCCCGGCCCATCAGGTAGTTAATCCAGGGCGCGGGAGTATCGGGCCGCGTGATCACATACTCGCGGTTTTCTTCATCGAAATGCCCGTAATTGTCTGTCATTGTAAACGATCCTCAGTCGATCTCGTATTTCACTTCAATCCGGCGCGCATTCTCAATCGCCGAGCGTTCGGCCGCAAGGCATGCCACATGGGTTTTCCAGGCATCTGCCAAGTCTTGATGATGCGGCTCGCCAAGCGCGCAGCTTTTGAAGAAAGCCTCGTGATTAGCACTGATATCGTGGAAGAATGCTTTCTGGCTGGAATAATCTTCCAAGCGGCTGAAATCCACTCTCGCGCCACGGTCAGCGTCGGGATGGTACTCGGTGTACTTGCATACCAAGATTTTCTGACGTATACATTCCAACCGTATGGCACCCTCCGTGCCGGTCACAATGATATACATGTCGTGACCCAAGTCGTCATACCGGTCCGGTGGAGCGGGATGAGCGCTCGACGTGTGTGTTGACAGAATCGTCCCCCGACGCCCCTGCTCAAACCAGAGATGGGTCACCACGTTGTCGGGCATAGTATCGGGATACTGCGGCAGAACGTTGGGCATGCTGAAGCTCTGCACGTGCGTGATCTCGCCGGCAAACTGGCGAAAGATATCCACTTCGTGGCAGATCTCCATAAAGAAAAGCCCACCGCTCAGTTCCGGGTTTGTGCGCCACACATTGTTTCCGCGAGCAAGCCATGCACCGCGGTGATGAACAAACTCTATGCCGCGCACATCGCCGATTTCTCCAGCAGCTATGATGTCCCGTGCGCGAACAATACCGGGCGAAACGCGCATCTCAAAATCGATGGCACACGTGACCCCGGTCTCTTTTTGCGTGCGCAGCAGTGAATCGATTTCCGCTTTGTTCACCCCCATGGGCTTTTCAAGAAACACAGGGATCCCCTGCCTGAGAAAGTACTCCGCCATCTCCTGGTGCAACCAGTTTGGCGTGGATATCACAACCGCGTCCAAGTCAGCTTTTTCACGCATCTCACGGTAATCCGTGTGCGCGCTTACCGCGGGATGTTTCGCCGTGAATGCGCTTAACTTCTCCTTGTTTGTGTCGCACGCCGCCACGGTCACGCCGTAGGGACTGTCAAAGTGCAGTAGCCATCCGATCACGCCTATCCGTTGTTGTCTCATTGTGTATCCTTTTTTTGTTGTCGGCACACAAGTAAAGCGGGTCTCCCGGCCCGCCCGTGCGCCTGTGCGGCCCGGAGGACCGCATTACTGGCAGGTACAGATATTCCTTGTGCCGTCTATCCTGAACCTTGAAGTATGAGTCCACTCTAAAAACTCGAGCTGGTTTCGGGTTTCAGGTTTCAGGACCAAACTCGCAACCATTTGCAGGACTGTTGATTGTGTTTTCTGAAACCTGATACCTGAACACTGAAAGCCGCGACGTCTGGAGGCCTATTATGCGTTGTTTCCGACAAAACCTTACTCTTTAGAGTGGACTTAGTATCCAAGTACCGCCACATTTGCCGGCAGCGGCTTACGGCTCAACCAATTTTTCATCACATCCGGTTCGTTGAAAAGTGCGACCTTCTCGTCAAATTCCAAGAGATACTCGGGATGCGTAACAGCACCTGAGGTCCCAACGACGGCTTTGGGTAACCGCGTGCCGCCGATTGTCTCCAGCCTGATATGGCGCAGGCCAAGAGCAGCGAACCCCCCGATTTCCACTTGCACGAAACGTGGTATTGACGTTAGGCCGAATGACTGGCATGCATGACCGGAGGCTCCGCTCGCCGCGCGCGCGGGGCCGGCATATAATTCGTCGAACGATTCACCGTCGTCGCTGACAGCAATCCGCAGACGCTGCGCGCACCTGTCCACAATGAGATAGTCCACGCACAAAGTAACCGCGGGATACGGCCATGTCTCGGGCGACGGTTCCGCCTGAAATGTCCGCAACGCCTCCAAAAGCTGGGCTGGCGCTTTGGGCAGTTCCGAGAAACGTCGCACCATTGGCCGTTCATTCTGACCGTCCGCATAACGCTGATGAAACACTCGTCCCCGGTCTTCGATCGATTGCGCCAGCTCTACACTTTCCGTGAGCAGCTCAATTTGCCGGTCCAGGCACGCACTTTTCCTGAGACCGTTTTGCACCATTGCACGACCAATAAGCGCGGTTTCCTCACGAATGCAGTCTACGCTAAGGCCAATGTGACTGGCCGCCAGGAACGCGCGCTGCACCTCAAGCGCTTCGGGAAGCGATGTATGGCGATCGAAGGCTTTCAGCAATTCACGCTGGCGCCGAACGGCCGCGGCAGTTCCAGGCCAAGCCCAGTACCGTGGTATGTTCGCCGCTCCGCCAGCACCTCCAGAGGAAGGAACACAGGCAAGCATGGTGAGTAATTCTCCCAACTGCACGGCAGAACCATTATCCCAACCGGCCAACGCACCCGCCACGTCTTCTGGCTCTCCCGGTTCACCGCGCCACGGAATGCTTGCCGCAAACGCACGCCCCGAATGACGCAGTTCCTGGACAATTCCAGTGCCCTCCCACTGCGTGACAAGCATACCTTCCAGAGGATAGCCCTCGGCGTATCGAAGAAGACTCATCAGGTTGTCAATCCCGTCTCCCCCGCACAGCATGATGGGATGCCCACGCTCCGTACATTCACGAACAGCGTCGATTCTTCGCCAATTCTGGAAACTGTAGGCCGGATATTCCTCGATCGGCGAGTAATGCCAGATGTTCATGCCGATATCCCGTGGAATACGCTCCAGGGACCCCTTGTGATAAAACAGCATGTCATCCCACATCCACATCTGTTTACCATGCGACGTAACTTCCGCATGGAGAAAGCCGATATAATCACTGAAAATCGCACCCGCACTGCCTTCGTCATCCAGTTTCGCGCGACACAACGAACACGACCCCAGCGTCCAGCACTCGTCCAACCCAACCATGAGTTTCTTTGCAGGGCTTATCTCGCATATTTCCCGTACGATTTCAGCCACAAACTTGCGTGTTTCCGGAAGCTCGAGGCAAAGGTCCGTTTCGAACGGCTGGTCAGGATGACGCGGACCCTCGCGCGTTTCCGACAGGTGCTTGAACGCCGGGTGCCGCAACAGCTTTTCCATATGCCCCGCCAGATTCAAGCTCGGCACGACCTCGACGCCGAGAGCGTATCCGTACGCCACAAGTTCCTGAAACTCAGCCTTTGTAAGTCCTTCAGGATCCGCGGCATCCCCAAAAACATCCAGCTTGATGCTGTTTTCCAGGTACACCTGACACTCGTTGAAATGATACCGGGCCTGCTGACGCAGCAAACGCTTGAGTTCCGTCACTGTTTCCGGCTGCCGACCCACGTCAATCTGGAAGGAACGCACCGCGACCTCCGGCCAGTCGATAATTCGGCCGCACGCCGCGTGTCCGGTCTCCATTAATTGCCACAGCGTCTGAAGCCCCGCGTAAAAACCGGAAATGTCTTGCGCGCTTAATGCCAATCCGGCGGCATCGACATCAATGACATATCCCAGAGGCGCCGCCGCTGACGCTTCCGGAAACCTTACGCACTCGCCCATGCGCAGACTGAAACCCTTGAGATCGGCGTCCGACTCGACCCGGACAGTCATTGCACTGGCGCGCACAAACGCCGCGACACGCTCTCGCTGATCGGGAGAAACATGCAACGTTTGGCGCTCACGGAGCGAATATTTCGTTCCATCGCCCATGCCCTCGAAATTACGAACCTTCGGATAAATCATCGTTTACCACTATCCTTTCTGGTTTGCAAAACAGAAATGCGGGAGGCGGTTCCACCCGGTAACCGCCTGTCAATGTCAATCCAGGAACCCAAATCAAAAACTCCCCCAAATGACTCTTGTGCCGGATTTCCAGAATGTACACCTACTTCACATTCAGCACGCCTTCGGCCGTAAGGCCGGATGTACGTTCGACAACATCGATTGTCCAGTCACCCGCCGACTCGTTCAACGCCGGACGGAATGGTATGTCGACCTCACCGTCTACAACCCGGTAAATACCCGATTCGTCATGAACCCTGTTCTCCGGATCGCGGATGGTAACCCGCACCAATTGCCGCCCCGCGACTCGCGCGTCGCGTGCATCGTCAATCGTTACAGGAATGACACCGGACTCGCCCGTTCGATAGCTGCGTTTGGGCTCGATTCGAATCGTTTTCATCGCCGCCGGGTAAACGGCAATGACCCGGCCGGCATGCGGCGGAAGATTCACCGTCACCAACAGGCGATCCCCATCCACGACAGGCGTTAACCGGCGAGATTGCGTGAATTCATACATGACACTGTCCTTCGGCGCCCGGATGCTGACCGTCGCGGTCTGCGCTTTTCCGTACGGCTGAAACCCGTCGTTCCCCGTCCATTCGGTGTAGGGTCCCGGTTGACGCAAGTCATTGACGACACTCACATAGGTCACGTCTCCCGCTTCTCGGATGCTCGTAAATACGGGGCCGTCCGCGCCAGTCGCGTATGCCTGCATGTGCGGTGCCAAGCGCTGCTTGAGTTCCGCTAAAAACTCGACAGTCTTCTTTGTTTGCGCTTCGTACTCTTTCTTGTCACGCATTTTGTAGTAATATTCCTGATCCACCCGAACCATGTCGGGGTATTCCTGGCGGCAGTAGCTGTCCACGACGATCTCGGTTCCGGCTTTTCCGGCCGCCATGAGTTCTTCGTGAACCTTTTTTGAAACAAACTGAGCCATCGGAAAAACGACTGCCTGGTATTTCGCCAAAGCACCCGGCGTAATGTTGTGATCCAAAAGAACATCATAAGGAATTCCCATGGCGCCGATCCAGCTTTTCCAGGCTCTGGGAAAATGTGCGGTACCCCAACCCCATCCGCCTTCACCGGCACACATCCACTGCGTACTCTCCGGAAGCAAAAGCGCCAAGGTCCGCGACGCGGGAGGGGTTCCCTTCAGCATGGTTCCATACGGGAGCAAATCATTCTTGAGCACATTCCCAAGCCGCTCATCGGCGTCAGGTTCCGCATAGCGATTCTGTTCTCCGTTTCTTCCGTAAAACACGCCGCGCAGGTCCCAGTAGAACAGTCCGTCCGACGGGATGCGTGTAATCGCGAACCACGCCTGCTGGATAAGATCATCCCCCGTAGGCGCAATATTTTTCACGCCTTCCAGTCCGGGGACCTCCACCTTATTCGTCAGCCCGCTGACATAATTCATCCCCAGGGTGGCGTAGAACTCCTTGTCGGTTCCACGGACATTGGCATACGCGCTTTCGAAGGCACCGATCAACGGCTCGGGGCGAATTTCGTAGCTCCACGTCCCCCCGGCATCGAGATCCGCTACTTGCCCTGGATAGCGCAGGGGATCGGTCCAGCACTTGACATCGGGCCGTGCGGCATTGATTTCGCCAGCGGCTTCGGCGTTCAAACGCCACCAACCGCACCCGCGGTTGTACCACCAGTAAAGAAAACGGAACGTGTTCGGAGGCTCTTCAAAAACCCCATTCTCTCCAGGTTTTTCACCTTCCGGAAACCAGCATTGGATGGGATTGTGGCTTGTCCCGAATTTCCAGCCTTTCTCAGGAATGGGAAATCCCAGTTCCTCGCGCGCCCAGTCATCGAACCATGCCTTCCGTTCTTCATCGTCAGGTATCTTACCCGGCCACGTTTCCGTATTGAGCAGCGCATGAGTCCAGTTCGGAAATCGTGCCAGGTTTGCGGCGCCATTCCGTGTCTTCTCTCGAACGGTTTCACGGTTTTCCGGGCTCCATATGCCATTGCCAAACCGGTAATGCCAGCCGTATCTGAACCCTTCACGGCCCAATTGCTGGATATTACCCGATCCATCAATGGCATTCAATCCCAGTGTCTTGCAGAATGTGCGCCACTCCGTGGTAGCCCCCCCACCGCCCCAGGACGACAACAGAAACAGATCGCGTCGAATCGCGGGTACGATGGAGATATGAAATTCGCTGTACACAGGCTGTTCATCGGATGGCCATGCAGCCACGCGGCAAAGGTAGTCGCCACACTTAAGCTTAGACGGCGAAAATTCCATATTTAATTCACCCTTCCCTTTGCGAATGTTCAGGTTTGTCCGTGTACTCACGCATTCGCCGATGGCTACATCAACGGAGCATTTCAAGTTCGTCCGCACATCCCCTGAAGCAGGAATTTTCAGACTGGCTGTTTCTTCGTCCCGATAAAAAACCGTACGAACACTGGGGGCAAACGCGAACGGCGCCGTTGTTGCACGCAAGGGTCCCTGTCCGGTTGCCAATGTCTCAATCTCCGCGTCCGTCAGGTTTCGCTTGAAGATCGCCACGTCGTCCATGACCGAATTCGCGGCCTGCCCGTCGGACACACTACCACCAAGCCGCAACACATACGTCTCCAGTTCTTTGGCGCTTTCATCCTCCTTGTGGACAAACGAAGCCACCTGTTTCCCGTCCAGATAAGCGTATCCCTTGGTTCTATCCCAAGTCATGGCCACATGATGCCATTGGCCGTCCGCTACGTTCGTATTCTTGAAGTAACAGAACCCCTCCCCGCCGGCAGAAAACCGATAGGTGCTCATATTCCATTTCGGTGCCCAGCCGGCCCCAAACGACATCCAGGTAATCGAGCCCTGCCCGCGCAGATTCGATTCACGCGGCGTGCGCGTCCAGAAGGCGATGCTCCCTTCCTCAACGGGAAACATCTCACGCAAAGGGCTCCCAATGTTCAGACTTGTCGCGGATTCGCTACGCCCGCCCTCAAGCCAAGTGGTCGGCATGCTGTGATGATGGGGGTAATATCCCGCCTGTTCAAACTGAAAACCGTCCGCCAGAAGAACGGCACGCTCCGGACTGTCATCCTTTACTCGAAGTGAGAAAATGGCCTCCCGCTCGCGCAAGCGCCCGTCGGAAACCGCGGTGCAGGCAACACGTTGCCAATCACCCGTCAGCACAATCTCGCGCGGCTCATTCGAATCGGGAATCCGCTCCGCCGGCTCTTCACTATTTTTCCCCTTGCTTTTCGGCAGTTCAAGATCTTTGGAAACAAAACGAACATCCGCGGTAACGGTGCAGCCTTCCTGGCCCTTGACATACGCTGACGCCAGCAACATCCATTTTTTCTCGTGCCACGACAGCCCGCGACAGCGTACCTGCAACGGCGCCGTTTGAAATCCGTCTTCAGGTCCCATAACCGATATTCGAAGGGCTTTCCGGCCAAATTCGGTATCCGCGTTCACCAAGGCCAACTCCGAGTGGCCAAGCGCCCGAAAATCAGCACTATCCTTCTCAACATTGGCGACGGCGGGCGGCAGCATATTGTGGCTGGTCTTCTCGAAGTAGTATCCTCTGCCGAACTTGCCATCCCGGTAGTGGTCGGCTCTCAGTCGCACGGTATGCACCGTGTCGTCCCCCAGAAACACAGCGTTTGCGGTCTCGAAGTTGGCCAGCAGGAGAATATCCTTTTCCATGGGCCGCAAGGCGGCCTGACGAATGGCCTGCAACTGGCGAGCATTGTCAAGGCGCTGCATGATCACCGGCCCCGGCACAGACGACGAGGCAGCACCCGCATCGGACACGCTCCAGAAAACCAGGACAGGCAACACAAGCCAGCCATACAAAAACAGAGAACGTGACATTTCCGACGGTTTACACTTGAACATTCAACAATCTCCTTTTTTGAGATAAACAGATCTGTCTAGCCCTGCCCGTTACCCATAAGTCGCCTCAGACAATAAGCGATTAGAACACCCTAAGCCCCGCTCGTTGAAGACTCGCTCCGGCTGCCGCCTGAAAGACGGAACTCAGGCAAATGGCGATCGAATCCAATAGTGTATGGGCTTGTTCTACGCCTGTCCCGCGTGTCGTGTTTCCGCGAGGACGTTTTGCCGGTCCGGTCTGAGTTTTGCGTTTACGCGGCAGCCGAAGCGAGTCTTCAGCGAGCGGAATGCGGTTACTGCTCCCGCCGACACCTGAAACCCAAACCATTTCGCGACAACCCGTGGTCGATAAAAACTCCAGTACGCCTGCTTTACTCCAATTTAAGCGTGTTCAGGGGACCCTCAAGAGTTTGTTCACCCACCCGGTGCGGACCATCGTATTTTGAGGTCAACACCACGAATGTACCGGCGGGATTTGTAATCCTTATTGCAATAGCTTGCGGCGCGGCGAGACGTTGACCGTCGCGATACACCTCAAGCGCTTTCATCGACGTATGTTCCTCCACGTCGCTCTCTCCGCCAGTATAGGCCGCCGCGGACCAGAAACTGGAGGTGTTTTCGGCGCGCTGTATCAATACTGGAACGAGCCGCGGATGCCACGACACATATCCTTCAGCGCGAAACAGCGTTGACGCCGACGACAGCAACGTGAGGTAACCAGTCAATTTGTCTTGTTTCCGCAGGCGATACTGAATACCTATCCCGGCGACGGGACTCAGACCGCCGGCTTTTTCAGATTCCTGAAAATACCGATACCCGTCGCCTTGTTCGAGCAGGGGCTTGTACGCTTCCCATTCGGCTGAAGGGTTCACAGCCGTCAGTTCCGCCGGAAAATAAGTCAACCAATCCCACCGTGCGGGTTCGGCACTCTCCACCTGATCCAGCAGCACCATACTGTCACCGCAGATCGCGACGGTTCGCGACCATTCAACCCCTGCGTACTGAGGACGGTCAAGGGGGCTCGTCCAACGTCCCGCGGGCATGTCTCCCTCGAGCAGTGCAACCGGTGCGGCACGCAACATCGAATGCCTCTTCCCATCCTTGAGAACCGCATTGCCAGCCGCCGCGGTGTACGAAAAATGGCTCTGCTCATAACCATACCCAATCCTGAAAACATGCTCGTTCAGCCGATGTTTTTTCCAGTAAAAAAGTGGATTCAAAAGGACATTTCCACCGCGGTGCGAAGGGCACCCCCAATTCATGGTGATCGCGCGCAAACCCTCAGCTTCCGTACCCGCCCGCAGTACGGTGTACCCGCCCGCCGCCAACGTGGAATTGCTGTATTCCTGTTCGATTTGTTTTTCCGGCAGCTCATCCGGATCGAGCTTGTCAGCCACAAGCGGCAGGTAGTCCGGATCGTGGTAGTGACGATACGCGTGAACGTAGAGACCGCCATTGCCCGGACGACCGCGGATATCGTAGGCGAGCGGTGCATCGAACAGCCGCTTGAAATTCATGTCGTATACGTCAACGCCAACCGCTTCGAGGCAATTGGCAAAATCGACGAACGGATGCAACGCGGCGAAGTGATAGGGCATCTCACGTTCCATCGTAAAGCCGTCGGCGTCAAAATCGATCTCCCACTGCGCTCGCATGCCATATTCTCCGTCCAGCGCCTTGGCGGCATAGTCCCAGCGCTCGGCCACCAGCGCCGCCTTGCCGTAAGACGCATTCGTTTCCGCCTGCTGGTTGGCGGCAACACGGTGTGTGCTGATGGTCACCATGGCCGGAATCATCAAACCATCGATAATTGCCTGTGATTCTTTCTCATCCAGCACTCCGGAGGCCATGACAAGATCGAATGCTTCAGGCATCCGCCCGAACCACCAGCACTCCCCTAATACTGCATGACCAATACGAGAGGCATAGCCCGTTGCATAGGGATTGGCCGGCGAATAGCTCGGATAGCGTTCCGCGTACGCCAGCAGAATGTCGGCGGCTTTGCGAGCGAATTCCTTTCGTCCGGTGCGCCACCATGCATCGGCAAGCGTGTATGCCGCCTTGGACAAATAGCTGTGATGCGCGAATGCCCCCGCCTTCTGAACCTTTTCCGGCATGGTTGCAATGTCGATCAAGCCGCCGGTACGCTCCGAGTAATGCTTGCCGGGTCCCCTGAATCGCAGGGGACGCTGAGGCGGTCCCGGATCCATGTAGGAACCTGAATAGCCGTGACGCAGTTCAGGCGGTTCAACAGAAATATCAAGCATCGCTTCGGCTTTACCCCCGGCCGTTGCCTGGGGGCGAGCGGCAAGCGTGCGCTCCCGTGCCTCCGCGGTCTTAAAACGCGGATAGGGGCCTTTGGCGGGCGGCACGGCACCCGTCAGGCGTTGCAGAAGGTACCCCTGAAAAGTCGTGGTAACATGCTCGGGATAGTCCGTAACAGCCGCAAATACGCTTGCCTGTTCACTGTATAACGCGGGGAGCGCTCGAGCACGATTCGGCGAAACCGTAATATCGGCCGTGACCCGGCGCGACGCGCCCGGCGCCAATGCAAAACGCTTTTCGGACATCGTAACCTGAAATTCCGTGAGTTCTTTGGAATCCACGCCGAGAATAACATTTTGCATCCGGGAAGAACGGTTGTGAACGGTTATTGGGTGCCTTTGTCCGATCCGCTCTGACTCTTCGATGTTGCTTACCGCGGCAACCTCCTTTTCGAGTTGAATGGGATGCTTCTCGAAACGGATATTTGCAAACCGGACGCGTACCCGCGGCGGATCTCCTACTTCGCCCATATCCCACAGATTGACGGTCAATGCAACACGAACCTTGCCTTCGGACGCGTCCGCCGCACCGGCTCCCAGGTCATCGTCCAGATTCAAGTCGAGCCATACCTCTTGCCATTGTCCTTTTGCGGGCGGCCGCTTAACCAGGTAGTAATTACGCTTCTCCCGCCCCGGCTCCGGGTACCCTGAGACTTGCGCCTGCACCCAGGCGTTGTCCGCCATGCTTTTCCAGCGGAACCGCAAAGCATCATGCCCATCCATAAGAGACCGGTCAAATTCAGTATAGAACACACGTTTTTTCAACGGCGATTGTTCGTAATACTCGATACACCATTTCCCAGTGGCTTCGTCGACAATACGCCGTATCGGCGGTGAATCCTCAGGAGCCTGCCAGTCAGCCGAGACTTCTTGCGTTTCCACGGGCAGAACCCAGTCCGGCCGTTTATCTTCCGCGCCCTGCGTTGAAAAACAAAACACGAGACTCAAAATCGCCAGACTTCCAGCGCTTCGACCATACATCGTTTTCGCGGTATCTAACATCATAAGTTCCTTTCTCGCCTGTAGTATTATTCAACCTCTTGATTACGGATTCAGTTTTACTTCAATTTTCTCGATTCGGAACCGACGCAGGATATGCGGCGCCTGGCGGGTGACCGCCACACTGACCGTATTCGATCCCGTGCGCAAAAATTCACATGGTATCGAATAGCTTATCCGAAGCAGTTTCTGCTCGGGATTTACCGTTCTCCCGCTCAACGACCCGGCGGCCGCCTGCGGTTCGGGGAACAGAATCTGCGCGTCCTGCCAGGCCAGATCGTAGACGCCGTCTTCCAGTACCGCACCGTTCAGTCGTACCTCAAGACGATCTTCCGGCGAAGACGGCTCCTGCAGTGTGCACGGGCAATCGTAATACCCCTTGGAAAGAATTACGTCCAGTTGAGCATGTTCGGCGTTTGCCGTCGGATCGATGGGATTTTCTCCGCAATATACGATGATGTCAACCGGGCGTCCGTCATAGGGCAGCAGTACGGGCAGTTGCGCGTGGTCGTTGGTATTCATGGCCCCCTCGGTCCATGGGTAGCCGCCACGCCGTTCAACCGGGACTGTCTTCGCCTGGCCGCGCAGGCGGTCGCGGTCACCGAGGCCGATGAACGCGCGGTCTTGCGCATCTCGAGTCGCATCCCCGGGGGGCGGCTGTCCGTTGACGCGGCCGCGGAACGGCCAGTAATTGAACCCGGCGATGCCGTCCGCGCCCTGCTTCCACCAATTCGCGGCAATGCCGCGCAACAGTTCCGGAGAGGGTGCCTCGTACGCGTCGCTGCTGTGATGGAAGTCGAAGCACGGGTAGAGCTTGACGGATTCGCCGAGGCACTCGCGGAACTCGCCAAGGCCCACCTCGATCGACCGGCTGCCCGTGACGAGCAGGTCGACCGCGTCATACCGCGCCCAACTTTCAACGTCCAGGCCGTCACGGCGGCAGGCGTCCAGGTTCGGCGACACCCGTGCACCGAGCAGGATCGGGTGCCCGCGGCGACGCGCCACCTGATCAAGGGCAGCACGCAACTGCTGCATCAACGCTGTAACGTTCTCGCGCAGTTCCCACTGCCGTCCGACCGGCAGGATCGGTGTGTGCCGTGCAAAGTCGATGAGAAATCCGTCAAAATCATAGCGCTCGGCCAGTTCACGGATGATTCGCACCTTGAATTCCCGTACCTCGGGCACGGCCAGGTTCCAGAATCCCTGCCACCACCAGGTCTTAATTAACCAGTCGGGATGCGCCGCTTTGATTGCGTTCATCCGGTCCATCTCCAAGCCGTCCGCGTCAATGTCAACTGCCGCGATGCGGTGACTCCAGAAGCACTCCAATCCGCGCTTGCGCGTTTGCTCAACCAGTTTGCCGAGGAAGTCAACGCCTTCCTCCCGCCACCGTGAAAACGTTGGGCGCGGGTGCGGCGGCAACACGTCGCTTGGGTACGACGCGTAGTTACCGTAACCACAGTCCCAACAGACCATGTCCACAGTGCTCGACGGCTCGTCGGCAAAAGCGAGCGCCTGTGCGAAATAGTCCCCCAAATCCATGGTTGTCCACGGTCCGTCCCTGCTGCCAAGCGCATCGAAGAGAATGCAGAGACGTCGTTGCCGATTTACTGCGTCAGAATGTTCGGTTTGCATGATTTGGCCCCAGTCATTCCACAAGCACGAATTCACACCATTTTTCGGGACGTGCATCGACGTTCAGGTTAAAGCCTCCGAACTGGATGGCCTTCAGACCACTGACCGTTTCGTCGTCCTGGTCAACCCAGTCCCGGTCCAACACGAAAAGTGACAACCGGAAGCGGCTTCCAGCTGTCAATTGCATGGGATGTACATCACTTACTGGGTAGGCCCATTCGTAGACATAGCCATCCGCGGTACGCTCGACCGCGATTGCGGCGCCTTGAGGTTTTTCCGGTCCGCCCGGCACCGCGCCCACCCGAAAAATGCGCGCCTGTCCGTCAGCACAGAGCCCCAAATGCTCTCGGTAATAACCGGAATTAAGCGATTCACCGTAGTTCCAGCCCCAAGGATAAAGTCCGAGCATAATGTTATCGTCTTTCCAAATACCCACGTTATCGGCGCGCACAACCGAGGAATCGTCCCGAATCACCGCCGCGAAGAACAGGGTTTCCGGGGTCCACATGGCGTAAAAGGAACCGTCCAGATCTGTCTTGGCCGGGACATCGGGCCCCTTCACCCGGGCGAACGGCACAGGAACAAGAGAATCCAGATTCCAGTCGGAAAGATCCCCGTCAACAATAACGGGAGCGGACGCGGGCCGTATCCCTCGGAAAGAAACCTCCTCACGTTTACTGACGGAAAACCCGCTGTCATCCTCGACTCGTACATCCACCAAATAGGATTTCGCGAGACTCACAAGGTGCCTGTTCAGCGGAATATCGATAGAACGTGACGCGCCGCCGGGTACTTCATATCGCTTTTTCACCAAGACATTCCGTTCGGCGTCCGCAAAGTATCGGTCGTCAAAAACGATAGTCCCACTGTGTTTGTCGGTTCCGTGATTGTGCAGAAGAATGCGCACTGCGGGGCCGTCTTCCGAGGCGACCGGCACGCCAGTGAGTTCCACCTGCAAGGGATCCGTCACGCGTAACGGCGCCCGCAAGACACCGAACACATCTCCGTCTTTGTTGCGTAGGCGTGCCGTCAACGAATACTCGCCTGGACGACGTTCTTCGCCCACTTGGAAGGGAACCGCAATCTGCAGAAGCTGTCCACCGTGCACCGTGGCCTGGACGGTCCCGGTATCCGGCCACGTCCCGTCTACTGTCATGGCCGCGCGAAGGTCAATGGGGCCCTCCCCCGTCTCCTCAACAACCAGTCGTGCCATCCCCTGCCGGCCGCGCACAACAGTGACGTCTTGCAAACCCGATTCCACGGGGCTCACCGCGATCGTCTCGCCGGCGGAATCGAACATAAGTACTTGCGGATTCTCGTCCAGGGTGAGGAGCGCCTTGCCATGAGTGGGCACGATTCGTTCTGTTCGCCCAAACAGATCTTGGATGGTGAACGGCTTTTCCGTGGCAATCTCGTACGTGGCGTTGCCCACGGGTTTATCCAGCCAGGCCGCGGCGACGGTGGCATCCTCGCGATCGAAAACATGCACAATCGACCGCGGGTCTGGATGCACTGTTTCGCGGAACTCCGAAAGCTCAAAGTTCTGGATCAGGTTGTAATAGGTCATGGTCTGCAGGATCGGCATGATGCTGTCGCCCGCAAACTCACTGCGTCCTCCCCCGCGCCGCCACCGCTTGGCTGGATCGGGGCATACAATCTCCTTGGAGACCCGCGGTCTGTCAACCCGCTGCATGTAAAGAAAACCGGATGACTGCCCGCCCCCCAAGTTAGTCGCGCCACGGAGGAAAGGATCCGTGATCGGGCTGTTGTTGGTGACATTGTAATAGTAGATTTTCTCAAGCCCCCGGGAAAAGCATTCCAAGTGACTTACCATCATGTCCCTGCTGCGCTGGAGCTGATCCATGCCGCCAACACGAGAGAATTCGGTGGATATCAGCGGCACGGGTTCCCTGCCCAGTTTGCGGTAGCGAGCCTGAATTTGTTCCCATGGCGTCCAGTCAATGGACGGACGGTAGAAGTGGTTACCGATAAAATCCGCGGTTTCATACAGTTTTTCTTCGAAGAAAAGATCGATTTCGTCTTCGCTCAAACCGTAGAGCATGATTCCCACGGGAAGATCCGGGAATTCCTTCTTGATTGCGGCGTACGCCTTCTTATGCAGTTCGACCGTCCGAGCATCGATCCGTCTCTCCAGACCCGAGGGAATAACCATGGCAATCCCCCGCCGATGGTGCCGGATGTAGTTCACGATATAGTCCACGTACGGCTCGATCTCGAACGTGGTTCGTCCCGGCCGCAGCGGATCGGGCAGCAGCGCGCCCTCAGGTGCAAACCGCGAGACACCACCCCATGGGTGATCGTCGGGCCGACCACGAATCTGCTCGATGTTGGGCAGAAATATCAACTTCGGATGAGACGGGCGCCTGGCGCCAAAGTTATAGGGACCGGGATACTCGGGCTGCGCGCCCCGCCATCCGTAATCCAATCGATGCTCAAGCAGCATCCCCTGTTTTCCGGAAACAGAATTCTCCTGCCCCTCGCGCCACGCCGGATAGAACCCATTGCTCCAGTAGCCTCCAATGAATCTTGCCCGCCTGTAGCCTGCAGGATCGATTGCCCTGGGTTTAATGACCCCGTAGGTCACTGTATCCTCAGCGTAAACCCGCTCGCCGTCAGTTAACACCATTTCGATAAAAAACAGTCTCCCGGCCTCCCTGGCAGCGGCGTCCTCAAGCTTTACCGGAAGGTGAACATTTTCCTTGCGGACTTGCCCCACGCGACTCTTATAGAATCCGTCATTATCTACGGGACGCGCATCTTTAAACTCAAATCTCCCAGAAGCAATAGCGAACTGCTGATAATCCGTCACTTCATACTCGAGGAACAGATCGTCCGGAAGCTCCAGCGCATCGCCGTCGCGTGTGTACACGAGGACCTCGAACTGAAGCGGATCGTCGTAAACAAACAGGTTGCCGTTCACTGGAGTACTGATTTCCAAGCGCAGATTGCCGCTTTCATCCTCTCCGTCAGCGGAGGGCTTGGGGTCGGCTTGCGTTACCGCACCCGCCGTCACTACCAGGTCGGCCAGATAGGCATCCCCGCGCACCCTTTCTTTCGGCCAGTTGAACGCCAGCTGAAAATACTCACTGCGCGGCGTAAGAACTGTCTCGTGATACACCCACTTCAAACCGGTCGGCAGATGCACGCCTCTGAAGGCGGATTCATCATGCCTCCATTCATCCCGCGGTATGTGGATCAACCCTATCGTCCGACGGCCTCCGCTGAGCCCTTTCTTACCCGCGGATGCGTCGGTTTCCAATTGCAGCACATCGACACTCGCGGAGTACGAAATATCGGGACAATCCCAGTAGTCCTCCGCCCCCCAAAACGTAATGCGGACGGGACCACCGGGCGCCTTCAGAACAGGCGACAACCACGCGCTCTCGGCTTCTTCATCCGCCCATTGCCGGATCACCAGACTGTGATGGCCCGGCCGGCGGGAAACGCCTGATAACTCGGCTCTGCCCAATGCTTCCCAGCCCTCGGCACCTTCCTCAAACGTACTTTTCAACAAACCGTCGGCACCGGACGCTGTGCCCGGTATCGCCAGCAGAAGAATTACCGTCAACTCCAAAACGGCATTCAAGGGTCCCCTTCCCATAAAACCGATCCACATCTCTTTAATTCTGGTCATCATGTTCTCCTTATCCAGTTCCTTAGGGAATTGCGAAATGTCGTTTTTCGCAATTCTTGTTCTTGGTTCGTGGTTCAAGGGAAAAAATTACGGATGTGAAGTGTGTCTGGCGTAATCTTTCGCGTAATCTTTCGCTCTGATCGACCCCATGGGATACTTGTGTTCTTGGTTTTGAACTAAGATTGACGAACCACGAACGACTCGTCCAACGGTTCGAATCCAAGCACTCGCGCCGGCGAGTCCTCCCGCAGCGTGAAATCGTCGTTCTCGACAGATCGGAACAGCGGGTCGGCAACCTTTGAACGCCGATCCTGGCCTGTTGCCTGCCAGTCGCGAAACGTCATGGACGGCAGTAATGCATAACGCCCGACGAAAACCTGCCACAGCCCCGGCAGGTTTCCATCGTTCTGTATCGCCGCAATCGGAATGCGGAAGTGCGCACGCCACCCCGTTTCGGTGCGTTCGGCTCGGCCATCCCATTTGATGGCCCCCCATGCGTCGCCGGGATGGGAATACGTCACTTGCGTTCCGTCTGCCTTCAAAAGCAGTTGTACACAAGGGTCATGCCGAACTGAGGGTTTCAGGAAAATCTCGATTTTTTCCTGTTTCGCGTCGTTACTCATTCCGGAATCCTTATCCGTAATCCGGCTGTGTTTACATAGCACACCGATATACAACTCGTTTTCCGCGCGCAGGAGTCGCGTCTCGGTTTCCCCGAACCGAACCTCGTCGCCGCTGTCGGTTACCAGGCTCGGCAAGATCAGCGCCTCCGTCCAGTCCGCCGCGGACACATTATTTCCCGGAGGCAACGTCATTCGCGGAACAGTGCCTAAAAAGCGCACATCCAGAGATGCTGCTTCCGCCGCCGCGTTTTCGTCGAGCGCCACGATATCGTACTGTGCCTTTTCTCGCAGGAAACCACGCGGGAACGGTCGGAGACCAAGGTAAACGAGGGGATCGCGGAACGCTTTTTCGCCCAGCCCGTCACGCCGGTAATACAGGTTACGGTCAAGGCGATACTGCCCGTTACTCCAGTTTCCCGTGAGCGGGGATGCGCGGTCGCAATAGACGATATTTCGCTCCATGGTGAAACTTAAATGATCTTCCTGTCGCGTCCGCAGAATTTGCCCTTCTCCGGAAAAAGCAAAGATATTGTTGCGGATCACATTCTCGCGCCCGTAGTGCTGGTGGAACCCGCCGCTGCTCGTGCGGTAAACCAAGTTTTTCTCAACCAGGACTTCCGAGCAACCCTCGTCCAGGTAAATTCCCCACCCGCCATACCCCCCCGCATAGTTTTGAATATCGTGAATTCTGTTGCTTCGGATCACCGTACCGGGTTGCTTCCCGAGCAGGTAGATGCCGCCCATGTCGCTGAGCATGCCCCGGCCGATGTGGTGGATACGATTATATTCGATCCGGTTGCCGGTGGCATTGGAGGTGCCGTATCCCCAGGTCCACCCGGCGGATATGCCGGTGTAGTAGGTGTCGCAAATGTGATTGCCCGTAATAGCATTGTCCGCGCTGTGCCCGATCCATACTCCCACGGCGGCGGGATAGACATGTCCAATGTCATGGATCTCACAATCTTTCACTGTATTGGCGCGACTTATGTTCGGATGACTCTGGTCTTCGTAGGCGGTACGTTCGCCGATCTTGATGCCGCCCGCGCCCAAGTCCGTGAGTTCACACTCCTCAACACTGTTGTCGCTGCAACCGGAGGTCCATTCGACGGCGTAACCGCCCAAGTGTTCAAACCGACATCTGTCAATCGTGCAGTGACGCGCCCAGTTTGCCCGAATCGCGGCTGAAATATCATGCGCGGCCTGGCGGTCGTTGTAGCCCTCCTTCGGCAATGTCCAGACGGTATGCAGAAAGGTGAGGTTAGAGAACCTGACATGGTCAATCCGTCCGCGCTCCGGCTCACCCTTCAAGCAAACGAGACAGTCAAGCACGGGCACGACAGCCTCCACCGCGTGCATGTCCTCGTTCGGCAGGGGACGGTAGTAAACATGTTGCGTTTTGCTATCGAAGAACCAGCTCCCCGGCTCGTCCAACCCCTCGGGCGCGTTTTCAACAAAGTACCGCGGATTCAACTGGCCGTTGGCTGAAGAGACCCCCGTTAACGTGGCCTCCCGCGCATCCAACCCGACATCGGTCAGTGAGTGTCGCATTTCATACCAATTCTGGAGGATAACAACGTCCGCCGCCGCATCCACCCAGTCCGGATTCAGATCCCTGTCGCGACCGCGAAACCGCAGTGGCTTTCCTGCTCCGGGAAGCATGCCGTCGATGGAGAAAAATCCTTCTCGCGGACAGCGGGCGCGTTTGGCACGACGCCCGTTGACGAAAAGCTGTCGGCAGGCGCCGTCACCTCCCAGTACACCCGATGCATTCGCCACCCACAGTCCATCCTTTGCCGGCCGCCAGTCCGCGAGCGTCCGACCGCCACTGAGCACAGGCTTTTCCCCGCGATAGGCGGAATAAGTCACGGGAGAGTCGGATGATCCGGTATCGTCGCTCGTCAGCACCAACGGGTTTGGTAATTCGTACGTACCGCCACGCAAGGCAATTGTAACGGGACCACGCAGCTTGCCCTCTTGAGTTGTTTTCCGGACCGCGTTTCGTGCACGGGAAAGTGACGCAAAGGGACCGTCGGAGTCGTCCGCCGTCGGATCCGGAAGCATTCCGGACCATCGATCACTACCGTCAGTCGCTACGTAAAATGTCATTGTATCCGTCATCCCGCCGTGCTTTCTCCGTTTAGCTGTGGTCGTTGTTCCGTTGATGACAAGGCACCAGCTTACAGGAATAATAATCGCTGCCGGTCCAACGATAGACAGTGGTATCTCCCCCCGCGTCGGACAGAGAAAGATTCTGTCGCGCGGCACAGGCTGACAGTCCGCCGTTTTTCTCGATCCAGCGGCCGATCCCGCGCAGGACCTGAGCTTCGAATTCGACGACCGATCCGTCGCCCCGCGGACCGATGTTCAGCAGGTAATTTCCGCCGCGGGCGAGCACCTCCCGCAAGTTGGCTTTACACTCTTCGATTTTTCCGTTGAGATCCGTGCGCTCCTGCCAGGCGCGATAGCCCCAGGTTTCTTTGTAAATAGACGCCGGGGTTTGCCACGGACCGGCGATCCGATAGGTCGGAACTTCGTTGTCGCCGAGAACCGAGAAATCGCCTTGATCGTTCCAAATGCGACCGTTGATCATGGCGTCGGGCTGCAGTCGATGGACATGCTCGGCCATTTGACGGCTCTGTTCGACCGTGGGCGCGCCCATGTCGAGCCAGACTTCCGCAATGGGGCCGTAGTTGGTCAGCAACTCCTCAACCTGCGCCAGATTGAATGCCATGTGCTCCGGAGTGATAGGATCGGAATTGTGGCGGCTCATTGGTGCTGCATGCGGGAAATGCCAGTCGATCCAGGAGAAATACACGCCAAACGCCAGGCCGTGTCTCCGACAGGCTTCCGAGAGCTCGAGAACAATGTCTCTGCCATACGGCGAGGCATCAACGACATTGAACGACGATTGCCGCGTATGAAATAGACTGAACCCGTCATGATGCTTGGCGGTAATCACGACATAACGCATGCCCGCTTCGACCGCTAATCCCGCAATTGCGTCGGCATCGAAGCGCGCGGGATCGAACTGTCGTGCGAGCGCCGCATATTCATCGCGCGGGATTCCCGCATGGCTCTGGATCTGCTCGCTGTAACCATTGGGAATGAGGCCGTCTTTCCAGACGCCGCCCAGCAACGAATAAAGGCCGAAATGGATGAACATACCGAAGCGCAGGTCACGCCAGCGTTGTTCCCGCTCCGTAAAGTGATGACCGTTTGTCATAATGTCCGAAAGAATGCCCCTTGTTATAAACGTTAACGATGGTGTTTTGCATATCGGCTACACTGAACTCCGCTCCCCACCAACGGCGAGTTACATGTATAGCGAAGGGACGTAGTCCCTCGAGTTTCCGGCGTTATCCGGTTCCGCACAAAAAAGTAGGCCGGGGCCTTGTCACGCCGTCGTTTAACGAAGACGGATCCGGACCTGCCAATGCGCCGGTTCGCGGCCCGGAGGACCGCGTTACAAGCCCGGCGCGTAGAGGCACGAGCAAATCGTACTTAAACCGCTGTAACGGCAACAAAACCGTCGATTCGTCAAAATTCTACTGGAGTTATCGTGTCGTCGTCTTCTCGTAAAACAAAGAAAGAACCGCCTACGGGCACGTTAACCGTGATATCGCCAAACTCGGGCACGGTTATCACCACGTTTTTGCGTTCCCCCAGCGGCGCGTGTGCGTATACCAACCATTCGCGCTCCGGTTCGTTTCCGCGCGTTCGGGCCAACGCGAACACCGGTATTTTCCAGTGCAAGTCCCATGGAAACTCTTGAGGATTGACGTTGCAATCCAGAAGGAACCAACGATCTTTCTCCTTATATTCTTGCGGTATGCCTGCCTGATACGGATGTTCATGCGCGCGGTTTGGCACCAACTCGCTGTTTCTCCACCACTGACGTAACGTATCGTTTCGATGCACGCGGTCGACTGCTTCAGCAATGGCAAGGAAAAACGGCTCGGCTTTTTCCCAAGGGGTTGTCCACCCGCGATATTCTCGGACGGCACGCGGCCGCATCAGCCACATGCCGAACTGAATAAGCCCTTGGTACCGTTGCGGATTCCAAGTCTGTCCCGCCTGCTCATACACCATGACTTTCGACGGCGTTTCCTTGCGCCACGGTCATTCGTGCCCGTCCCAGGTACTGAATTCATACCACCAGTC
>JAIPIM010000013.1 GCA_021734725.1 Minisyncoccota bacterium
AGATACTAATGGCAGCCCAGATCATTGACGGAAAACAAGTTGCGGCGGAGATCAATGCGGAAACCGCGGCTGAGGTGAAGCGCTTGAAGGATGCACACGGCGTGCAGCCCGGTCTGACGGTTGTGATTATTGGAGATGATCCTGCGTCAAAGGTCTACGTCAGCATGAAGGAGAAACGTGCGCGCGAATTAGGCTTGGCATCCACCATACTCCAGTTGCCTGTTGAGACGAGCCAGCAGGAATTGCTTGAGACCATCGACCGACTTAACCAGACCCCTGAGGTTCATGGAATCCTGGTGCAGTCTCCCCCGCCTCCTCATATTGACGAACACGCAGTCACATTGCGTATGGATCCCAAAAAAGACGTGGACTGTTTCCATCCCTACAATGTTGGCAAAATGTTGATCGGCGACCGGGACGGTTTTTTCCCCTGCACGCCTTACGGTGTCATGGTTCTATTGGACCGTTACGAGATTAATCCTGAGGGCAAACATGCGGTAATCATCGGTCGTTCAAACATTGTTGGAAAGCCTATGATGGCCCTGCTAATGCAAAAAGCGAAGGGGGCAAACGCAACGGTGACCGTCTGCCATTCAAGGACTCCCAATATTCCCGCATTGTGCCGCCAGGCAGACATTATTGTAGCAGCGATCGGCAAGCGTGAGTTTGTTACGGCCGACATGGTAAAAGAGGGAGCCGTCGTTATCGACATCGGTATTAACCGGGTAGATGATCCCTCCAGGAAACGTGGGTACCGTTTGGTTGGGGACGTTGCGTTCGAAGAAGTGAAAGAGAAGGTATCCTGGATTACGCCGGTGCCAGGGGGAGTCGGCCCCATGACCATAGCCATGCTTATGCAGAATGCAGTCAAGGCTTGCACATTACAAAAGGGACTTTGACAGATGCTTATGCGTCGTGCGAAAAGGTGGATGAGAGTCCGGGGTTATGCAGCGTTCTTTTCTTTGCTAATTATGGCGCTGCTACTCGGATGCGGCAGAAAGGAGGGGGGGGGTGGCCAAACACGAACGGCCCCAGCACCGCGTCTGACTGTGTTTGTCAGTATTCTTCCACAGGACTACTTTGTCAGGCGCATTGCAGGAGATTCGGCAATGGTTCATGTCATGGTTGGCCCGGGACAAAGTCCCGCCACATATGAGCCCACCCCTCGTCAGATGACGGCACTCAGCAAAGCTGACCTGTACTTCAGCATCGGCGTTCCCTTCGACAGTGCGTGGATGCCCCGCATTCGCAAGGCTAATCCCCGCATGACAATCGTGGACACGACACAAGGAATTGATCGACGGCCAATGGAGGCGTACTCTGGGCACGGTCACAACCACGCACACGATGGCGATCACGACAGTGGTACCCTGGATCCGCATACATGGCTCGATCCTGATTTGGTCAAGGTGCAAGCCCGAGCGATCTGTTCGGCCCTTCAAAAAGCTGACTGGGCTCGGGCAGAGTATTATGAGCACAATCTGGCAACATTCCTTCAAGACTTGGATGCTCTGGATCGCGATATTCGCGACATTCTTTCGGGGCTCGAGAACCGTAAGATCATGGTCTTTCACCCAGCCTGGGGATATTTTGCGGATGCCTATGACCTTGTACAGATGCCTGTGGAAGTTGAAGGCAAAACACCCAATGCCAAGACCCTTCAGCACTTGGTTGAGGTGGCCAGGCGGGAGGGAATACGTCTTGTGATTGTCCAGAAGCAATTCAGCAAGCGGGCCGCCACCGTCCTTGCACAGGAATGCAAGGCAACCGTCGTCCATCTCGATCCCCTTTCGCGGGACTACATATCCAACTTACGCCATATCGCGAAGACAATCGCATCCCGAGGTCAAGGATGAACGAGAAAGTTACGCCGGCCATCGCCATACGCAGCGTGACCTTCGGCTTTACCGAAGAGCCGGTATTGGAAGATATTTTTCTGGACATCGCCCCCAAGGACTTCATTGGAATCGTTGGTCCGAACGGCAGTGGGAAAACAACATTACTGAAGCTAATCCTGGGATTGTATACTCCCGACAAGGGCTTTGTTGAAGTACTTGGTAAAACACCCGAAAAGGCGCGACCGAATCTCGGTTACGTACCTCAATTTACGAACTTCGACCGTCACTTCCCTGTGACTGTTTTGGATGCCGTGATGATGGGGCGTCTCTCGAGTACCCGCACGTTCGGGCCATTCACCGCATCGGACAAAGAGAGAGCACAAGATGCTCTTCGGACAGTGGGTTCTGAGCATCTCGGGAAGCGGTTGATTGGACGCCTTTCCGGCGGACAACTCCAGCGCGTGTTGCTGGCACGTGCCCTGGTGAGCGCCCCTTCCATTCTTCTGTTGGACGAACCTACCGCCAATATTGACGTCAAGGCAGAGGAAAGCTTTTTCGACCTGCTCCAACGCCTGAACGACCGTGTAACGATTGCGCTTGTTTCGCATGATATCGGGTTCATCACCTCGCACGTAAACCGCGTTGCTTGCGTAAACCGGACGCTGGTCTGTCATCCCACCACCAAGATCTCAAGTGAAACAATCGCAGCTATGTACGAAAGGCCCGTTGAAGCCATTGAGCATTCCCGAAAGATATCCGGTCAGAAACATGGCTAATGCCGGTATTCACGCTCCAGCCGCGAGGTCGGCTCCCAATGTCATTTTTTTCGTCCTCCAATGTTTAGGAGCGGCCCATTATGACCTTTTTGAATGCACATAAGCAAGTACCTTTCTGGAGATTCCATCCATGCCGACAGACTTTTTCCATGCCGTAGCCTCCTACGGATTTTTGCAAAACGCCGTATTGGCCGGCTTACTGGCCAGCCTGGCATGCGGTGTCATCGGCACCTATGTGGTCGTCAAGCGCATTGCCTTCATCAGCGGGGGCATTGCCCACGCCGTGCTCGGGGGTATGGGAATCGCCTATTTTTTTGGCGGAAGACCATTATTGGGAGCCATCCCGGCAGCGCTCCTGTCTGCAGTGATCATTGGTTGGGTAAGCCTGCGTGCACGCGAGCGTGAGGATACAATAATCGGTGCTCTCTGGGCTGTCGGCATGGCCGTGGGAATCATGTTTATCTACAAGACACCTGGATATTCCGCCGACCTGTTCAGCTACTTGTTTGGCAATATCCTTATGGTAAGTGCCGAGAACGTGTGGCTGGTGGGAGTCCTGGACGCCGTAATTATACTCCTGGTGGTGATGTTCTTCAAGGGATTCACGGCCGTCTGCTTTGACGAAGAATTTGCGCGCGTACAGGGGCTGAATGTAGACGTCTTGTATATTTTTCTCCTTTGTTTGGTGGCGTTGACCGTCGTTATCCTGGTCCAGGTTGTAGGAATTGTCATGGTGATTGCTCTACTGACACTGCCGGCAGCGATAGCGGGACAATGGCTCCGCGGGTTACGGCATATGATGATTGGGGCGTGCGCGGCAGGCATGCTATTTACACAATCGGGGCTTGCAGTGTCCTACACGTACGATCTACCCGCCGGTGCGACGATCGTTCTTATTGCGGGCGTCACCTTCCTCGGGTCGACCATTTTCAAGACGCTTGCAGAGCGTGGACATTGAAATGGACTGGCCGTTTTTCACCCATCAGGGATTGCAAGCTATCTCCAGCATGAGCATACTGTAAGCTGTCACCAATTCCGGCCGATTTTCCCACCACTCGAAATGGTTGTTCTGCCAGCTTCCGTTACCGCCCTGCCGGGAAAGTAGCTCATAGGTGACCTCCAAGCGCCACGCCCGGGTCCCTGTTTCTGTTCGCACAACCGACAAATCCAGTGCGCGCAGTGTGCGCACCAACGTAAACAGGTAAGTGTAAAAACCCACCTGTCCGAGGCTCGGATTCTCGCGTACACTGTAATGCGTCTTCAGCCAATCAAACGCGATGAGGACACGCGCGTCGCTCAATGGTTTTTTCGCATAGATGAGGCTTTTTACACCTGCGCATGTCAAGAAAGCGCGGCTTCTCGGTGTGCCCGGCACTTTGTCAACGTCGTCCGCGAAACTCGGGGCGTCGACCATTGGGAAATCGCGAAAATATCCCACGTCGCCGGGTTGACTACCGCCACCCGTTCCTACTTCGTTTTCGCTTCTCAACTGTTGACAGCGTTCAATGAATGCCTGAGCGCGTTTGTAGGCTTGCAGAGATTGTGCCCGGCGGGCCGGCTTTTCCGAAGGGGGGGGCTTTCCCAGATAATCACTCACATACAGTGCTTCCAAAACCCAATGGGAGACTGTTAGACTCGGCCGCTCTCCTGGACCGGTGCGGAATCCTCCGTACTCGGGGATAGAGGTCGACCCTTCGTTGACCTGGCATCCCAAAAGGTACTCTCTGGCTTCACGTATAATCTCCGCGTCTCGGGGCCGCTGTGCACGCACCAATGCAAAGAGGCTGACCGCAGTGCTGTACAGCGGGTACTGCTGGGTACTCCGGCTCCAGATGCCCCCTCCGACCTGGTGTTGACGACGAATGTAATTCAAGGCCTTGTCGACCCTTTCTCGCTGCTTTTCGGGAACGTTACCGGGCGCATTCATCAATGCCAAAGCAGCCAGTGACGTAATTGTCGGCGTGTTTGCCCACGATCCATTGCTCAGTTGGCGATCCGCCAAGTAGAAAGCGCCACGCTCAACCGCCTGCTGAGTTTCCAGTAAAACAGAAAGCGGCAGTACGCCGGGTTGCGAATCTTGCGCGCGCGTTTCAAGAGTAAACCATATCCCGACGAGAACAGCGCACCGCCATACCATTGGCAACAGATGGGCTTTCATAACAATGGGGCCTCTTTCTGAAAATCTTACTCAAAGGCAAGCTTGACCGATCAGCCCAACGCCGATGAGTGTGAATGTTTCCGATGCCTCTACGAAGCTTGGAAACGCTTTCTTAAAATAGCGTGCGTCGCCCCCCGCCGCAATTACCGGCACATCCGGCGCCGAGAGGTCGGCCCGTGTACGAGCGACAAGCCGCTCAACTGCTCCCAAGACCCCGCTGTCAACACCTGAGCAAATAGCCCGTATGGTATCATTGCCGACTGCGTCCGGCTCCAAGTGTGTCAGCGGCACATACGGCAGCTGCGCGGTTTGTGCGCTTAATGCACGCCGCATCATTTCCCGTCCCGGAAGGATGGCGCCACCCAGAAACCGACGGCGCGAATCTACGACCTCCAGAGTAATTGCAGTACCGCAATCCAGCACGATCACCGGCGGTGGAAGCATATGGAGGCCGGCGACGATATTGGCCAGACGGTCGGCACCGACAGTCGCGGCCCGCACCGCCGAAAAGTCGACGTCGACAATATGCTCCGGACTTACCACGCAGATCCGGTTTGCGGGAAACACTTCGCAAAGCCTTTCGGTTGCCGCCGGCACAACGGAAGCTACGGAACACGAAAGATTCGAATAGCGTGCAATCGCGGCAGGGCATGGGGCACCCTGCTGCAGAACGGCTGTAGGCATCATGAACATGTCATGAACGGCACGGGAACGCCAAACACCGACCTGCGTCCGGGTATTCCCAATGTTGACAACCAATAGATCGTTCAATGATCGTATCTCCTCCCTGCGGATTGAGACTGTTCACCTGTTTTTGCTCTTGACGTCCATTATTTCTTCTAAATCGCGGCGACAACTTGCTGTAACATGATTGGTACATTACTCTTAATCCGACAACTACGTCTGTCCAGTTGACCATTGTAATCGGCATCCGAACGGTTGTGCGCTTTTCTTGCCACGACTGACTGGACAAGCACCCCCCAGACTGCGGCAGCGGTCTATAGCATCAGGAGGTATGGAGTGGCTACGGAAATCACTTTACAGGAACTCAATCCCGAACAATTCATTGCGGACAAAGCCGAGGACATCAGACGTACCGTTGGAGATGGTACAGCAATCAATGCCCTTTCCGGCGGGGTCGATTCCTCCGTTGTTACAATGCTCGGTCACAAAGCCCTTGGCAATCAGCTCAGAACCGTATTTATCCAGAACGGCCTCATGCGGGAAGGCGAACCGGAGCGCGTTGTGGAACTGTTCCGCAAGCTCGGGGTGAAGGTGGAAATCATCGATGCGCGAGACGAATTTCTGGATGCCCTGACCGGACTTACCGACCCGGAAGAGAAACGCGAGGCAGTCACGCAGACGTTCTATCGCGATGTGTTCGGACGAATCGTCCAGCAGAGTGATGCAAAATACTTGCTGCAGGGCACCATTCTAACCGATATTGACGAGACTGTGGCAGGCATCAAACGCCAGCACAATGTCTTCGAACAGCTTGGAATCGACCCTCAGGAAGCCTTCGGCTACAAGATTATCGAGCCACTCATCCAATTGCGGAAAGATGGAGTACGCAAAGTCGGAGAAACCGCCGGGCTCCCCGAAGAACTCTTTCAACGAATTCCGTTCCCCGGCCCGGCACTGGCGGCAAGAATTATTGGTGAAGTGACCCGTGACAAATTGCAAACGGTTCGAAAAGCAACTGTCATCGTCGAGGACCTGCTCAAGGATACCGGGGCGTTTCAGTACATGGCAATCCTCCATGAAGATCGCGTTACTGGGATGCGCAACGGCGAACGGGATTATGGACAACAGATAGAAATACGCTGCTGGGAAAGCGTGGACGCCCGGACGGCTTCGCCCACGCGTTTGCCTTTCGATACGCTCGAAGAACTGGCTCGGCAGATAACCGAAAACGTATCGGGTATCGTCAGTGTGACCTACAACATTGCAACAAAACCACCGTCCACCATCGAAGTGGTTTAACCGGAACAACGGCCCGCAAGCATAGGCTGCAGTGAGGTTCCTTCGGCAGACATCCTGTTCAGAACGGGTCACGAACCAAGAACAAGGTGGTCGATGTGTCGGATTCCGTACCCCTTGCGTCCAAGATTAATAAGGAGGCTTAGAATGTTACAGCATTCATTTATCGCTCTTTGTCTGGCTGGAATGACAGTACTGACGACGGTCGCGGGCCAGGCCGCTGATCGTTTTTATTATCTGCCCTTGCAGGAACTGCCTTTGATCCAAGGAGAAATACCCAAGACAGCGACCGTAACCGAAGCAGCTCGCAAAATTCCGTGGCGTCAGCGTCGTAACTTGAGAACGTACATGCAGCCTTATGGCGTTGGGCATGGCGGTGCGGAGGTGTACCTGGAGTTCGGCGGGCAGCAATGGCGGCCCTCTGCGTCAGCCGCTCAGAATGTGGCGGATACCCACGTGGCAATTCGGGTGCCGCAAGGTGCTCCCGCCAGAGGGAAACTCTTTATCCCCTCCAACGCGTGGTCCGAAATGCAGCCGCTGACATTCGAACTCCCGGGATCACAAGCATCCCAGAAGAATGCCCGCGACAACTTTTTCCGCGCCAAAGAACTGCATTACCAGCGACTCCTTCGCCTGAGCGTTCCGGGAGCGGCCTGGTTCCGGCACGAAATGCTGTCCGCCCGCCTGGCCCGCAAAGGGGAAAAAATGGATAAGCACTCTCCGCTCGATAGTGCCGCCCAGCGGAATGCTCAACAACAAGCCGGCGACCTGCGTGAGACCTATGACCTTTTCACCGGCGGTCGTGCAGTCAGCGAAAATCTGCAACTGGATCGTGTACTGCAGGTTGGCGCATCGGAGGATGAAGAAACTGTACCCATCAACAACATTGAAGGCATAACGACCGCCGAGATCGACTGGAGCGAAACCATTGCTGGAATGAACCCGGACAGGGATACTCTGGCAAGTACAATACCCGGGGATCAGCACGCGCTGTTCTTCCCGTCCTTCACGGCAATGGTTCGAATGATGGATGAGGCCGCTGAAAAAGGGACCCCTGTTCTCCACTTGCTGGAACCGCGCTCCGAGGATGCGCGCACGCGAGAACGTTACGAAAAACAGCTATGCCTGAAAACAGATGAACTTTCACGAAAACTGGGGCCCCAACTCATAAGCAGCGTCGCGTTCACCGGATCCGATCCCTATCTCCGTACCGGATCGGATTTGGCCGTCGTGTTCGAAACCAAAAATGCGATGGCACTCGCGGGACTGATAGCAGCTAGACAGGGTGCCGTTCTCGGTGATCAGGTACAGGCTGTATCCGGCACGGTGGCAGGCGTTCAGTATCAGGGAGTTGTCAGCCCCTGGCGTGAAGTGTCTTCCTACCTTGCCACTCAAGGGAGCACGGTTGTCGTAGCGAATTCTGCAAGTCAGCTTGAATTGGTCCTCAAAACTGGACAAGGCGCCCTCCCCGGTATCGCTGATGCTCCGGAATACGTATTTTTTCGAGATCGTTACTCCCTCGGCGAGGACAATGAAACGGCGTTTCTGGTGTTGACCGACGCAACGATCCGTCGCTGGTGCGGCCCCCACTGGCGCATCGCTGCATCGCGACGGGCACGGGCTGCCGCCGCAATGGCAGAGATGCAGGCACGTTACCTCAATGAGCTTACGGCGGGGCGTACAGAATCACAAACGATCCCGCTGGACGAACCGGTGCCGGGGTTGGGTGAGCTTAAACTCACTCCCGCTGGCATCGCTTCAAAATATTACGGGACACTGAACTTCCTGACTCCCATACGCGAACTGAATATCGCCAAAGCAACACAGGCTGAAGTACAGGCATACGAGTGGTTCCGACGCAACTATCAGCGGCGGTGGCAGGCTTTCTTTGATCCCATTGCCGTTCGTTTTTCACTGCAGGATGACAAGCTGCATGCAGCGCTCACGGTACGACCGTTGATTGCGGCCAGCGACTACAGGCAGTTTATGGCCGTCACCGGGAACGCGGCCATCGAGCCCGGCAACGGGGATCCACATGAAGAATCCATGATTCATTTTGTGATGTCGCTCGATAAGGAGGCGGATCAAGTTCGCCAATTCAGCAGTTTTGCGGGACAGATGGCACCCGGTCTCCAGGTGAACCCGCTCGACTGGATTGGCAACTGGCTGGCACTCTATGTCGACCGTGATCCCATGTGGCAGGAACTGGGAAATACGGTGAGGGAAAACGGACCCGACGCCGTGGAAGATTATATGGAGGAGCATGCCTGGCGCATGCCTGCGGCACTTACCATCGATGTGGCCAATGGGTTTAAACTTACCGCTTTCCTGACAGCGTTGCGCGGGTTCATCGAACAGACTGCTCCGCAAATGACGGCATGGGAAACACGGACCCATAACGACCTTGCATACGTCCGCATCACCCCTTCGGCGCAGGCCCGCAGTGACATGCGCGAAGGCGCACCGGAGCAAAACCTGGCGGTCCATTATGCTGCCACCGGCACGTCCCTTGTGGTAAGCTTGAACGAGGATGTCATAAAACGAGCACTCGACCGTGTGGCAGCCAAACGTCAGGCAAAGGCGGCCGCCGAACCCGCCCCCGAATTCGGGCGGCCATGGCTCGGCCGAAGCCTGGCGGCGCAGGCAGGCAAGGGCGCTGTAGATGTGCTCCAGACTTTGTACCAGGACAGCATGGCACGTGCGTACCAGCGTCGCTCGTGGGGTAATCTTTTCATATTAAACGAGTGGCGCCACCGGTTCGGTGCGGAAGACCCAGTCGCCTTTCACCAAAAACACTGGGGCATTCGCCTGGTCTGTCCCGGCGGAGGTGCCTATCAGTGGAATGAAACCTTCCAGAGCATGGCATCGACGGTCTACGGGCATCCTGGAGAACCGGCGCTCGGCGAACCCGCACACGATCCTTGGGAATCCATTGTCGGGGCCAACCTTGGTTTAACCTTCGAAGAAAACGGGTTACGTGCCGAAGCAGCCTTGTACCGGAGTGACGAGTGATTGTGATGGGTACCCCCTAGTGTCCTGTAAAGTAAAATCCTGTGCATTGGATTGGCCTATCTTGGATGAGGCGTTACTCCGGCCCTTGGTTCTGTTTATACGCGGCGGAGCCCTGGGCGATTTTATCCTCAGCATGCCTCTGCTTAAAGCGCTGAGTCAACAGAGGAATCCGATCTGCCTGATCACACGAAAGCGCTATCTGAATATCGTGCCTCCCGGCTGCCGAGTAGACTATTTCCTGGATATCGAAAGTCAGGCCGTTGCCCCGCTGTTCCACGATGTTACCCGTGCCAGCCGTAGAATCAGGAACCTTCTCCATGGCACCCGCGTTTATGCTTTCTGTCACCGCGACAGCAGCCTGCAAGAAAATCTCGAGAACGCCGATATTGAGTATTTCCACAGGCTTGAACCTCGACCTGCCAAGCCGCCTCACGTTATCGAACAGTTTTTCAAGGATGCAGATGTACCGCTTCCGGACGACGTGCTTACCCGCCCGCTTTGGCCGGAGGACGACCTGGAGGGTGATAAATTATGGCTGCACCCGGGCAGTGGAAGTCCATCAAAAAATGCCGATCTGGAAATTCTTGCTCAGCTGGCTGCTGACTGGCAAAACGCGTATGAGAAGCCGGTATGCGTGTCATTCGGAGAAGCCGATCTTTCCCTGAGGGATCCCTTGGAGCGGCGTTTTGAAGGGCGCGGCATTGCGTTCGAGACGGTGGTCATGCCGAGTCTTGTTGAACTTAAAAACGGCTTACAGCGTGAGGCACGAATCTTCGTCGGAAATGACTCCGGTGTAACACACCTTGCCGGCGCCCTCGGCATTCCCGCGGTTGCGCTGTTTGTCAGTACGGATCCCCGGATCTGGCATCCGATCGGCACCGCGAAGTCGAATGTGTTGTCCAAAGCAATCGAGACGAACGATGCATGGACCCGTTTGGTCGCGAACCTGCTTTGAATTGTGGAACAGTGGTCATGGATAATCAATACAAAATGCTTGCCGACGCGCTTGCGGCATCCGCGTCCCCGGTTTTCCTCACCGGTGCGGGAATGTCCACGGAGAGCGGTATACCGGATTTCCGCTCGGCCACGGGCATTTACAGCAAAGGTGTTGGCGAAGAAGTGTTCGATATCGCGCATTTCCGACGGGACCCTTCGTTTTTCTACAAGTACGCCAGGCAGCTGATGCTGAGTGCGCGCAACGCGCGACCGAATGCCGGACACCGCGCCATCGCGGCCCTCGAACATGAATTTCACAAGAACGTCACGGTGGCGACACAGAACATCGACACGCTGCACCAGCGAGCCGGGAGTACGCGCGTCCATCCGATCCACGGCACGCTCGACACATGCACATGCCAGCAATGCGAGGACAAGGTGGGAGGAAAAGAGGTCTGGCGACGTGTCCAGAACGGTGAGATACCCCCACGCCATAAGGGCTGCGGCGGCATACTGAAACCCGATATTGTCTTTTTCGGGGAAGAACTGCCGTACGATGCTGTAGCCGCTTCAGAAAAAGCCATATCCGAGGCCGACCTCCTGGTCGTTGCCGGAACCTCGCTCGTTGTATACCCGGCGGCTCTGTTGCCGGTCGCACGCCCCTCTTCATGCCGCCTGGCCATTCTCAACCGTACACCGACAGACTTGGATACGGAGGCAGCGGTTGTTATACGGGATCCCCTCGGACAAACCCTGGCAGACGCAGTTCAGCATCTACGATGAAGTAACGTTTTCTCAATAATTCGAGCACGGCTATCTCACGGGGATGTACGTCCACAAATGAGTGCATTTTAGCTTGAACTTGATGTTCGAATTAATAACTGATCCGGTGTAACTAATCCGGGGTCTGTGTAAGTTAGTCAATTGCTTGGCAAGTATTTACCATTTCTAATCGTGCTGGCGATATCTCTTAGCGGAACACCTGCAAGCATAAGAAAGTGGCCCTAAGGACGTTCCGTGTCAGAGCCTTCTAAGAAAGCTGTTGAGCACAGTAACAACTACACATGTGTATGCCGAAGGACTTAACCTACGCTGACCCCGGGCTTCGGTGGGTTTCCGGGCTTCAGTTATCTTGCTGACATTAGCTTACTTATCCCGGAGAATGAAACAGCCCTGTCTTTCACACCGATCTTTCCCAACCCGCAAAATCTTTTCTTTCTTGGCAGGCTGGAAACCTGTGCTGCCTTTGGGTTCCAGCAAAATGAGTCCCAACCGCAACAAATGAGGCATTAGCCAACGCGAAGCCGCGTCTTCACGTCTATAGTATGAGGATGAATTTGTTCGATCATGCACGTGAAGAATTGACGGCCAAAGAGCAGCCGCTCGCTGCCCGTATGCGCCCACGAACACTCGAGGAGTTTGTCGGGCAGGATCATATATTGGCGCCCGGCCGGCTCTTACGGCGCGCCATCCAGGCGGACCAGCTCTCCTCGTTGATCTTCTACGGCCCCCCGGGCACCGGCAAGACCACCCTGGCAAGCGTGATTGCGCATACAACCAGGAGTCACTTCGAGACGTTGAACGCAGTCCTGGCGGGGGTCAGCGACATCCGGCGCGTAACCAAAGAGGCCAAGCGGCGGCGAGGAGAACACGGCATTCGAACGATTCTTTTCGTAGACGAGGTCCACCGTTGGAACAAAGCGCAGCAGGATGCCCTCCTGCCATGGGTGGAAAACGGTACCATCATCATGATCGGGGCCACAACGGAAAACCCGTACTTTACCGTCAATCGCCCGCTTGTCAGTCGCAGCCGAATTTTCCAGCTCAAACCGCTTGAGCAAAACGATCTTCGCTGGATCGCGCACCACGCTCTCGCCGATAGCGAACGCGGTTTCGGCAATCTGGATGTTCGCATCGAGGATGCCGCGCTCAACCACATTGTAGACGTGGCAAACGGAGATGCCCGCGCAGTCCTGAATGCTCTTGAACTGGCTGTGGAAACAACCACGCCGGATGACAAGGGACGGATCGCTATCACCATGGACGTGGCGGAGGAATCCATCCAGACACGTGCGGTGCTCTATGACAAAGAAGGCGACTATCACTTCGACACCATAAGCGCATTCATCAAATCCCTGCGCGGATCCGATCCCGATGCCGCCGTTTATTGGCTGGCTAAAATGGTGTATGCCGGCGAAGATCCGCGGTTTCTCTTCCGCCGCATGCTTATCTTTGCCGGGGAGGACATCGGTCTGGCCGATCCTGACGCCCTCGTGGTGGTTACGGCAGCCGCCGAAAGCTTCGACCGCGTGGGCATGCCGGAGGGACGCTACCATCTCGGCATGGCCGCGCTCTACCTTGCGACGGCGCCCAAGTCGAATTCAGTCATGGCGTTCTTCGACGCCCTGGCCGCCGTTGAAAAGGAAACGGAGGACGAAGTCCCGAACCACCTGCGCGATGCCAGTCGAGACAAGGAAGGTTTTGGACACGGGCAAGGCTATCTTTATCCGCATGCCTATCGGGATCACTGGGTGGCCCAGCAATACCTGCCGAAAAGTCTGCGGGGTAAGATCTTCTACCAACCCGGGAACGTGGGATATGAACAGTCGATTGCCGACACCGTGCAGCGCCGTCGTGAGGCCCAATTGGCGGCTGCAACAGCGGGGAACACCAATGATGCGCCTCCGGAAATCCTCACCTACTCCCCGCCCGACAAAGATCTGGACCGGTGGCTGGCCCGAACCATGAGCGATACAAGCAAGCGACTTGCTGACATACGTGAACGCGTGTTCAATGCCACCACGTGGGAACGGCACCACGTTGTTCTTGATCTCAAGGCGGATGACGGCCTCTTCATCTGGGAAGCCGTGAGACGTGTTCCGGAAGGCGGCGTGTGGGGATGCGTGTCCCGCGAACAAACCAAGCAGGCTCTTCAAGAACAGGCCCGGCATATACACGAACTGCGCGTCCCACATATTATCGTGTCCTCCGCCGCGAAAGTTGTGGACACGCTACAGGGGGCGCGTGACGCAAGTATTCGGTTCGACCGCATTATCGGGCGGAATTGCTGCCCTGATAAAACGACCCAAGCCGCAGTGTTCGCCCAGTGCGGACAACTCCTCCGAGAAGGGGGCCTTACCATCCTGGCTCAAGTCATTCCCAAGTACACTCAGCGCCTCTACAAACTCGTGAACCTGAAGGACCTGGCCAAGCACGTAACAGATCGGGTAAAGCAGGCGGAAGAAGCGTTGTACGGAGAACGCAAAAATGCCTTGGTCAACTGGACGGAGCATGACTTGGCAACGGCGGCACAGGAGGCCGGATTGGTCGTCCAGTCGTGCGATCTCATGCATCACAGCGCCCATCAATACATCAGCGATGCCTTGCTGGAGCGCTGGTTCCCCGCAAAGCCATCTTCAAACGGCGGCACCTATGCCGGCTACCTTGCAAAGAAACTTGAACCAGAAGAACTGGCAAACGTCCGATCCCTGTTCACCCGCTCGCTTCGGAGCGCCACCGTCGAGTGGAACAGCACAACAGCCGTGATCACCGTGCGGAAAAGTGAATAGTGGCGGCCCTGGGAAAACCGTGGCAGCCCACCGGCACACAGCGTAAGCCCCCAGACAGTTTGATCTCTTGTGTTCAAACAAGGCATTGGGACGGAAAATGGACGCGGTACCACGGAATGTTGAACTATCAGCCCACGCTAAAAACCCAAACGGTACCGTTGAGTTTTCCTCGGGGTAAGGTACTCTGCCCCCTACTCTTCCGGCCCTTCGTAGATCAGCCTGCCGCTCTCCCAAAGTTCTTCGAGCCGATAAAAATCACGCACTTCGGGATGAAAAATGTGCACCACAATCGTACCATAATCCAGCACGACCCAGCGACTTGCCGGATCACCGTCGACATGCTCCGGACGCAGACCCTCGTCTGAAAGTTCTTTCCGCAAGCGATTGCTGATGGCACGGATGTGAGGCTCGGAAGACGCGGAACAGATCAGACAGAAATCGGTGATCAACAAAATATCCGTGAGATCGTAAAGGAGTATATCCTGGGCCTTTCGGTCTTCGCAAATTGTCAGGCAGCGTTTTGCAAGAACATCAGGTGAGAACTCCAGGGTTTCTGCTTTTGTTTCTGTCATTGTAAGCCTGCTGTCTCCTCGGTTTCCTTGTACAGATTGTGTTGCTCGATGAATGTCCGTGCACAGTCGGGCACGAGTCCGGCCAAGTTCTGTCGGGCACGAACTGCCGCGCGCACCTGGGTTGCGGATATGGGGACGGGCGGAGTGTCAAGGATGGAATTCAAAAGCCTCCTGGCCTGGCGCGGTCCGAAATGCCCGGAGAGCTCTGCAAAGGCAGGTTCACGGACGCCGGGCCTGGGGTAGATGAGCAGTTCGAACTTGGCAATCAATTCGGGAGCACGCCGCCATTGATGCAACTCCACCAGACTGTCCATTCCCATCAAGAAACACAGCGTATGTTCGGGAAATGCACCGGCCAGCGTATGAATGGTATCAATAGTATACGACGGCTCTTCGCCGTGTTGCACCTCAATATCTGAGAGACTGAACTCTTCATACGGCTCCAAGACCTCCTGCAACATGGTCAAACGCAATTCCGCGGGCGACACGTAGCTGGCGGGTTTATGGGGCGGGACATTGGCGGGCACAAAGAGGATTTCGTCGACAAGTCCACGCCGGATAATCTCTCCCGCAATAAACAAGTGGCCGTTATGAATGGGGTCAAACGACCCCCCGAAAACCCCCAGGCGGGGCTTGCGCGCCTTCGGGCCCAGGGCTTCACTGTCCGTTGGTGTATCGATCATCGTTGTGTCTTACAATCTCCTGGTACCGCTCGCGTGTCTCAAGCCACTCACGAAGCGCGGCATAAAGCACTACAGCAGCACAATTGGCTACATTAATTGAATTTTTAACCCCATAACATGGCACTTGAACGCACTCATCGCAATGGGTTAACGCTTCCTTCGTGATACCCAGCGCCTCGTTTCCCAATAAGACCGCCGCCGGGAACCGCGGCTTCCATGACCAAACCGGGGGCGCGCCCGCCACCGTCTCCACGGCGTATGTTCTGTACCCCTCGTCCTTTAACTGGGCAATCGCCTCCGTCGCATCCTGATGGTAACTGGAGGGAACCAGCATGTCACATCCGCGTGCCGTCTTGGCCAGTTTCGGATGCGGTGGCGAGGCTGTGTACCCGCACGTGATCACGCGCTCCGCACGCACGGCATCCGCTAATCGAAAAATATTCCCGACGTTAAAGGCACTCCGTAAACGGTCAAGGACCACAGTCAAAGGGAGGTATTCGTTGAGAAGAGGCAGTGAACGGTCCCCTTTATTCACAACCGCAAAAAAATCCTTCATAAGCAATGCCGCGGACGCAAACTTTTTTCGCACGAAGCCCCATTACTCTCAATTGCACTTGATTCAAGCAGAGGTTTTAACCGTATTACGGTTAATACCTACGGCGCATATTGGAAGGCAAAAGCCCCATCTCTTCACGATACTTGGCGACCGTACGACGCGCCACCTGGAAGCCTTCGGCCTTCAGTAATTCAGCAAGTTTCTGATCGGAAAGGGGACGCTTGCCGGGTTCGTTGGCGATAAACTCACGAAGCTTCTCTTTGACCGCCAGATTGGAAACCAGTTCACCACTGCTGCTTTCGTAACCGGTTGAAAAAAACAGTTTGAACGGGAACAGGCCGTGTGGCGTCATGACGTACTTGTTGGCAATCGCACGGCTGACCGTAGTCTCGTGCACCCCGATTTCTTCAGCCACCTGGTTCATGGTCAACGGCCGCATATGGTCAATACCATGCTCGAAAAAACCTTTCTGGAATTTCAGCAGGCTGCGGGTAATGCGAACAATGGTGGATTCACGCTGTTCCAGAGCTCGAAGCAACATCTTACTGTTGCTCACCTTGGCACGTATGTACTGCTTGGTTTCAGCACTCGTACCCTTGTCTTTAAGAAGCTTCAAATAATATGGTGATATGCGAAGGCGCGGGACATAGTCTTTGTTCGTACGCACCGTCCACTCACCGTCCACACCTTTCTCCACAAACACCTCAGGCGCCACAAAGTCACCCGGGTTATCCGGCCTGACTAAGGCACCCGGATAAGGATGCAACGTGCGGATTTCAGACAGCACCTCCTTAAGGGTGTTCATCGAGATATTCATGGCCTTTGTGATTGCCACCAGTTTATTCCGGCCAATCTCATCCAAATGTTTATCAACAACTCTGTACGCCAGGCTTTTCCGACCGTGCCGCTGGCGTTCAATTTGCAGCAGAAGACACTCCCTCAGGTCGCGAGCTCCTATTCCCGGCGGATCAAACTCCTGTACAATGCGCAGGGCCTTCTCCACGTGCCCCATATCCATGGTATGGCAGGCAGTGGCAATATCCGCAAGATGCGTCCGCAGGTAACCGCTGTCATCAATGCTGCCGATAATTTCCTCGCACAATCGTCGCGTCTCTTCATCAAGATCAACGCGCTCGCGCAATTGATCCATGAGATTATCTTGGAGCGACTCTTCGGCGACCAGCGAATCAAAGAAGAATTGACGCCGTTCCTCGTCATCAGTGGTTGCTGCCGGTCTGGCAGGGGCAGACGCAGGCATGCGATCATGCCAAAGTTCGTCAAGCTTCAACAATGTTTCGAGGGTTTCGCTGGTGCCGCCCAGATCGCCGTCGTTCCCTTCTGACAAGGCATCACTGCCGCCTTCCACCGGGTTGCCGATCAGCTCTTCAGTGCCTGAGTCCAAAAGCTCCAGCGTGGGATTTTCAACCAACTCCTCACTGATTTTCTGCTCAAGCTCAGGTATGGCAGCCATCAGAATTTCCAGAGACTGAATCTGCTGCGGCGCCATCACCTGCTCCTGGCGCAACGTCTGCCTCTGGTCAAGGATTTGTCGTAATTGCGGCTGTTCCATATCCAACTTTGGCGGCCTTTAGCCTGGGCCTTCCTTTACAAGAGAGGGCATACCGAACACCCCCGAACTAAAGGCTTGGTCACGATAGTTCTCCTGCTGGATGAATATACTCTGAAAAGGCCTAACCCGCAATTGAACTCGAACGACAAATCCCACCGCTAACGATAAAACCAAGGGTGGCAAAGACGCCCCCCACGTTGTAGGTTTTATGCATTGGAATGAAGCACCTGAAAGGAAGGATACTATCGTGATTGGATTGACGGTTCTCGGAAGCGGCAGCCGCGGGAATGGTATCGTCGTGCAGAGCGACGACGCCAGCATATTGATCGACGCAGGCTTCAGCTCCCGGGAAATACAACGACGTATGTGTACAGTCGGACTGGAAAACCTGAAGCTGGATGCAGTCCTGGTTTCCCATGAGCATTCCGATCACGTCAAAGGACTTCGCGTGCTCGCTAAACAACTCGACTTGCCCGTGTTCTGCAATCGCGGCACGGGAGAAGTCATCAAAGACCGGGGACTGTCGCCGGACCAACTCAGCCTGTTCAGCGCCGGGGCATCATTCACGATTCGTGACATGACCATCGAACCATTCTCCATCCCCCACGACGCCATGGATCCCATGGGGTTCATCATTCGTACGCCTACGCATAAGGTTGGCATTGTCACGGACCTCGGGCACGTGAGCCGCATGGCCTGCCATCACCTGCGTGAATGCGATATCCTTGTGCTCGAAAGCAATCATGACCTCGACATGCTGCGCCAGTCCACCCGCCCCTGGTCCCTGAAACAGCGTATCATCAGCCGCCATGGACATCTGAGCAATGACGACAGCATGGCGCTGCTGCAACAAATTCTCCACCCCCGCACGAAACACGTCGTCCTCGCCCATGCCAGCCAGGACTGCAATCGCTACGACCTCGTCAGAAAATGCGTCACCGCCAACCTGACATCCTGGCAGCGACCGGACGTGCAGGCCTATGTCGCCACGCAGGACACCCCTCTGCCCACCATACTTGCGCAATAGTCAACCGAAGATTGAGTGTTGGTGTGGAGAGGAATAAAATCGATGTTATAGTATGAGGCTTTGCGGAGTACCCCATGGTGTAATGGCAGCACATCAGGTTTTGGTCCTGACGGTCCAGGTTCGAGTCCTGGTGGGGTAGCCACTCGCGTCCGCCCCGGTCAAGGGCATGGGGCTTGATTTTTCGCGGTTGCACACTATTTTTAAAAACCCCAGAGCGGGTGTAGCATAGTGGTAATGCTCCAGCCTTCCAAGCTGGCCAGGAGGGTTCGATTCCCTTCACCCGCTCCATTCCTTCCCCTTAATTCCCAGTACGTTACGATTAATAGACGCTCTTTTTACAGGCCCTTCTATATCCTGCTGTTTTGCGCTATAGTAGTAATTGTGCAGCGTTTGACAAGCCTGAATCCGGGAACATATCGGAGGCAGGCAGGTAATTGAAGGGTTCGATGCGGGAACGATGGGACAAAAGGGATTGGTCTATGCCTGCGTATAATCGACGTGACATCGTGTTCGAGGACATCGGCTCGCGCCGCGAGCTGATGGTAGACGATCACCTGATCTGGCGCATGAGCGGCGCGGTGGATCTTCGGCTGCATCGACCTGTTCCAAGAGAGATTGCCCTGGAGACGGACCAACCGTGGGAAGGCGATACCTGCGGCTATATCACTGTGTTTCAGGACGACGATAAGTACCTGATGTATTACAGAGGCTCCAAAGCGGCCGCAACGCACGCGCATGCGTCCGGAAAAAGCCCCATTGTTCTCGCGCGAGCAGAGAGCGACGACGGCATTCATTGGACCCGGCCGGAGTACGGCCTGCACGAGTTCGAGGGGTCGAAGAACAATAACATCGTCTTCGCCGGCGCCGAGGCCGAACGTTGTGGCGTACACGGGTTCGCGCCGTTCAAGGACCTCAATCCCCAGTGCGATCCACAGGCACGGTACAAGGCAATCGGCGCGCCGGGCAAGAATGCGAATCAGGGCCTGTATGTCTTTCAGTCGCCGGACGGGTTGCACTGGACACTTGTGAAGGATGGGCCGGTCATTACCAAGGGTCGTTTTGACTCGCAGGACCTCGCATTCTGGGACAGTCCGCGCGGCGAGTATCGCGTCTATTTCCGTGATTCCTGGCGCGGCGAGGTACGGCGTTTCCGTGACATCAAAACCTGCACCTCGCCGGATTTCATCCACTGGACGGAGCCCGAATGGCTGGCCTATCCGGGTGCCGAGGCCGAGGAGATGTATACCAATCAGATCATCCCGTATTACCGTGCCCCGCACATCTTCCTCGGCTTCCCCACCCGCTACGTTGACCGTGGTTGGTGTCTGAACATGGAAAACCTTTCCGAACTGAAGCACCGTCGCATGCGCGCCGATACCGACGAGCCCCGCAGCGCCACGGCGCTGACCGACGGCTTGTTTATGGCGAGTCGCGATGGTAAGACCTTCTACCGCTGGGACGAGGCCTTCATCCGCCCAGGTCCACAACTCAAGGGCAACTGGGTCTATGGCGATAACTACCAGTGCTGGGGGGTGGTTCCAACGCGTTCCAGCGTAGAAAACGAACCGGGCGAGCTGTCCGTGTACGCCACCGAGAATTACAGGCGCTTCCCCACGCGCATCCGCCGCTACAGCCTACGCATGGATGGGTTCGCTTCGGTCCACGCAAGTGGGCGCGGCGGAGAGTTCGTCACAAAGCCTATTCGCTTCGACGGCAGCAAGCTGTTACTCAACTTCGCCACCTCCGCCGCCGGTTCGATCCGAATCGAGATACAGGATGCCCAAGGCGCGCCGTTCGACCATTTCCGCCTGGAAGAGGCGCCCGAGATCTTCGGCGATGCCGTCGACCAAGTTGTCCCCTGGAACGAAAAGGCTGACTTGTGCGGACTGTGTTCCAAGCCCGTTCGCCTGCGCTTCGTGATGAAGGATGCCGACCTGTACGCCTTCCGTTTCTTCGGTTAAATGCACGACCAATCACGCGCGTTAAATATTGACCACGAAGATTCACAGAAGGTTGTGGACGAGGCGGTTGTACCAAACTCACCCACACTTCGACATCGCAGTATGGGAGGTTGGGAGTATGGCGGGGGTAAGTCACGCCTCACCCACACACTAACACACCTTAACCAGACCCCATGCCAAACACCACTAGGTTACAGTGCTTTGAGGCTTTGAGGTTGATGAATAGATCAGGGCAGGGAAGAAGGGCGTTAAGATAAGGGCCAACAGGTGGCCGCAAACGACGAGCCCGACCCCTCCCCCTTGTGTAGGTGATGAGCGAGATTGGTGCCGCCAGAACGCGCCCGCATCCTTGCCCCCTTCATTCACTCGGTCTCGAATTCTTTACAATCCTCGCTGGGATGGTATACCGCCGCACTCAATCGGCAAAAATACGGTTTTCTGTTCTTCCTTCGATGTCGCGACGATCCGCACTGCGTGCGCTGTTCACTCGCCGAGCTTGCTTGCCGTCATGTTCTCCTGTTTGGGTATATCCCGGGCTAGAAACATTAGGCAATCGATTGCCTCTTTTCCCGCGGCGCACTACCTTACTGGCACGGACAAACGCTGAATCCAGCACACAGGAGATCGAACATGTATGTTCCACCCGGATTCTGGTCCAACGAAAAAGGGGATATCGACGTCATTGTGCACAAGGGCATGATCCACGTGTTCTACCTGTGTGTCCCAAGCCATGACACGGTAGGCCACATTGTATCTTCTGACGGCCTGGTCTGGAAGCAGGCACGACGGGCCTTACGGACCGGCGAGCCGGGAGATTTTGACGATGACCAGATCTGGACGATGGGGGTGTTCGAGATGAACGGCACATTCTTTATGCTGTACACCGCATCCTGTCGGGAAGAGGCCGGGAAAGTTCAACGTGTCGGGCTGGCAGTGTCGGACGACTTGTATGCGTGGACCAAACACGCCGGCAACCCGGTCATCGAAGCCGATCCACGATGGTATCACGCCACCCGTGACAACACAAAGCGCGTTGACTGGCGCGATCCAAAAGTTCTTGTCGAAGATGGGGTCGCTCACGGCGTTATCTGTGCTCGAGCCGCCGCCGGCGCCTCCTGGAATCGCCGCGGTTGCGTGGGATACTTCACATCCACGGACGGAATCCACTGGCAGGTAAAACCGCCGCTGCTGGGCCCGGGAGCCTTTTACGAAATGGAGACACCGGCCATCTTCAAACTTGGCAGTCGTTATTTTCTGACCGGCATCTATGGGTTTGACCATACAACGGACCTGCCCGTACCGAACGTCTATCGAGTAGCGGATCGCCTTGCCGGCCCTTACCGGCGCCCCCACAATGACCTCCTTCTGCCCGCCGGAAATATGGTGTTCAAACCCTGTCAGTGGAATCAGAAAACCCTGCTGTTCCACAGCCTGCGGGGCATCGGCTCCTGGCCGGGGGCCGAAGGGGTCCCTGTCTACTCGCTGGCACCCCCAAAAGTGGCGGAAGCCACGCCCGAGGGCGAGCTGATCCTGCGCCCGTTTCGCCAATGGGACATCATGCGCGCGGATACCTGGCAGGAGTTCGCCGACGCCGCAAGTACGTGCGATTGTGAAAGCGCCTCCCCCGACAGCTTTCACTGGACGCCCCTTCCGCAACCGTATGATCATTTTATCTTCGAGGCCGAATTGAGTACGACAAACTGTCCCGAATTCGGCATCGCGTTTCGCGCCGAACCGGATGGCGATGAGGGAACGTTTGTCAGTATTGTTCCGGGCCGGTCGCTCGTCCGTCTTTACACGCTGAAACGACGGTTTAAAAATCCCAATGCCGGCGTGATCTACGGTACGCGTCCACGGCACATACTGCAGGAAAACTTCTGCAATCTCACTCCAGGCGCGCCTTGTACCTGCCGACTTGTCGCCTTCGGGCCTTATGTCGAAGTCAGCATAAACAACCAAGTGCTGATATCAGGCATGACGTACGTTCATGCCGACGGACGGGTAGGACCTTTTGCGGAAGGTGGACGGATCGATTCCAAAAACATGCGACTCCTGCCCCTGAAGCCGCCCCCAAGTGTCGCGCTCAGCCCGATTGTGGTCGGCCAACCCGCTCAACTGTGAGCTCAGTTCGCCGCGGCAAAGCTTCTTCGTAAAATGAACCTGGCATCGATCTGCTGGCTCGGGATTTTTTTGCCCGGCTGGTCAATCAACTCCAGTAAGAGTCGCGCGATCATTCTTCCTTTTTCCGGCTTTCGCGGATCGATGGTCGTGAGGAAAGGCTCAGGCTTGCGATAATAGGGACTGTACTCCAAGTTGTTGTACCCCGCCACCGAAATGTCGCGACCCGGTTGCATACCCGCGTCCTGAAGGACTTCCATCAAACCAAATGCCGTCATATCGGAGGCACAGACGACCGCGGAATAATTCCGAAACCAATCCAGGCGCGCCGCGGCAGCCCTGCGCGCCTCAAAACGATCATGCATGCTGTGGACAAATTCGGGCGGGTAGAAAAATTCATCCTCGTCCGTTGTCTCGATCCCCGCCTCAGACAATGCCTTACGTAAAGAATCGACCCGTAACCGCAAATCCAGTATCTGCCCTTTCGCAAAACAGGCGACACGCCGGTGACCCAGGCTCCGAAGCTCGGCCGCCATCGCGGCATACGCATCCTCGCAGTCTTCCGAAACTACGCACACCGAAGCTTCCCGCAAAGGGGTGGGGTTGCTGTGCTCCGTTGTCACCACCGGGATGTGATGCTTTTCGAGTTCGACCAAACTCTGAGTTCCTATTAACCCGCTGCCGATATAAAACCCGTCTACCCCTCCGCTCCGGACTTTGTTGCACACGTGTGTGTCAATGGAGTCGTCATAGGGAACCGTCATTAGAAGTGAACTGTAGCCGCATGCCTCAAGTTCCTTGACCAGGCTGATGAGAACCGGCGCAAAGTAAGGTGACGTGAAATCTTCCTCAACGTTGCAAAGGATAATCCCAATGCAGTAACTCTTTCCCGTAGCCAGGGAACGCGCCGCGTTTCTGGGCTGATAATTCAGTTCTCGAGCCGTTTTCAAGATACGCTCACGGCAGTCCTCGCTGGCCGAAAAATTGCGGGTGTCATTCAGCACACGTGACACGGTCGATACATTGGTGCCGGTTAACTGTGCGATGTCCGCGAGGGTAGCTGGTTTGGAACGTTTATCGGCCATATACTTAATCTTTACTTGCACAAAAATGTCTTCGAATGCCGGTCATGAAACGGAAACGCGAGCCCTTTGCGGGAACACAGCTTTCATCGCGCTGGCTAATCACGGAATCGACAGAATTCAGTATAGCACCCGCAGTCACGTGCGTCTAAAAGAATCTCGAAAAACAGTAGTTTACTGCCTTGACAACCGTTCATATCACCAGTACTATAGCACCTAAGCAATCGTTTGCCTAATCCGCTTGTCGGCACTCTGAACAAAGCGGCTCATTCGGTGTACCGCTAACCACAAAGGCCCAGCGATATGATTCGAACAATTACTGTTCTCGCGTGCTGTCAAATGCTCGCCGGTTGCGCAATAAACTCAATGATCCCCCCAAAAAAGCTGCCGCTGGTAACCAACGGCGTCGCCAACACCGTGATCGTCGTCAACGCTCAAGGTGATTGGGAGAAGGAGGCGCGCCGTATCTACGTGGAAACGCATGCCGCGGCCGCATTACAGGCACACCTGCGACAGATGTCCGGAACTGAGGTGCCAATAGCCACTGTCAATACATACGCCGATGTTCCAATCGTCGAGGGCAGGCTGACACCGGAAGAGAACGTTGCAGATACGTACATCATATTGGGTGACAATGCACTGAGCCG